>DASXVB010000276.1:0-3988 GCA_036504475.1 Methanosarcina sp. | reverse complement strand
CTTTTTGATGAATGTGACATCTCTTTAAAAGGACTTGAGGCTGTTAGGGAAGCTGATTTAGTTTATGCAGAGTTCTATACATCCTGTCTCATGGGCACAAACCTTGAAAAAATGGAGGAACTCTATGGAAAGAAAGTCTTTTTGCTTTCGAGAGAGGACGTGGAGCAGCATCCTGACTGGCTCAACGAGGCAAGGGACAGAAAGCTCTGCTTTCTGACTGGCGGAGATACAATGGTATCCACAACCCATGTAGATTTGCGCCTGAGGGCTGAAAGACTGGGAATAGAGACACGTCTGATTCATGGAGCTTCCATTGCTTCGGCTGTTTCTGGACTTACAGGACTTCAGAACTACCACTTCGGGAAATCCGCAAGTATTCCTCACCCTTATGAAAGCAGGAGAGGAACAAAAGTAATCTCGGAAACTCCTTATGATATTATAAAACAAAACCTGGAACTGGGTCTACATACTCTGGTATTCTTAGATATAGATAAGGAGAAAGGCTATATGACTATAAACACTGCACTTGAGCTTCTTCTGGAAGTAGAAGAAAAGAGGAAAGAAGGAGTTATGCATGAAGCTGCTGCAGTAGGAATAGCAAGAGCAGGCTCGGGAAGCCCAGTTGTAAAAGCAGATTATGCGGAAAACCTGAAAGACTTTGATTTTGGAGAACCTCTCCACATCCTTGTAATTCCTGGAAAACTGCACTTTCTTGAAGCTGAAGCGCTTGTGAAACTTGCAGGAGGCCCAATAGGATTTATGAATAAAGTGAAATAAAGACAAAGAATAATATTGCTAAAATGCCTCCAGGTGATGTGATGCCTGCCGATCTGGACGAAAAAGTTAGAAGATACGAGGATATGTTAAAAAGAGCACTCCATAAAGCAAAATATGCTCCAATTCAGGGGTCTCATATGTATGCCGTTGCAAAGGATTATTATACGATGGCAGAAGCCTATTATAAAGACGGAGTTTATTTTCTGGAAAATAGAGACCCTGTAAATGCCCTTGCTTCATTTAGCTATGGTCACGCCTGGCTCGATGCAGGAGCAAAGCTTGGGGTTTTTGCAGTGGATGATGAGACTCTTTTTACTATCTAAAAGAAGAACAAAGAGATTAAAAAAGAAGAAAATCAAAAATGCCTGAACTCTGATACCAGGGAGAAAGCATAGATACCTCAATTAGAGAGATTAAAACTGCAGAACTAAGACTCAAAAAACTTAACTGAAAAACCATATAAAAGTAAACGTGATCTATTCTATTTGAAGCAGAAATAATTTATATACTTTATTCTATTCTTTAGATTCTGTAAAAAACTTTACCCTATCGGGGAATCTCCTTAAAAAATGTGTATAATTGAATAATTATGGTGGACGATAATGAAAAACTTCCATGTGGTACTTGAAGCAGCTTGGTTGGTTAGAGATGTAAAGACGGCTGATGACGCTATAGGAGTCGCAATTTCAGAAGCTGGAAAACGCCTGAACCCTAAATTGGATTTTGTAGAGGTTGACGTAGGAACTACATCTTGCCCGGTGTGTGGCGAACCTTTTAGCAGTGTTTTCATAGCAGCAAACACCGCTCTTGTGGGTCTCGTTTTTGAGATGAAAGTTTTTGATGCCGAATCTGCTGAACACGCGGAAAGGATCGCAAAATCCGTTATAGGAAAGTCTCTCAGGGATATTCCTTTAACAGTTGTTGAAGTGACTGAATTCGAAAGGTCAGCCGAAAAGGGTGAACAGCAGCAGAAAAGCAAAGCAAGCAAATAACAGTTTTTCCCAAAACCGTCAGTAGGAACAGGAAAAACACAATGTTGCGGCTAGTTATGTCTCCGGTTTTTGTTCAGACCTGACCTGAAGAGATACGCGACTGAAAAGAGATCTCAGGTGAAAAAATAGCACTTACAATTAATAGAAATCAGCAAAAAACGAGTTTATCTTTCCTGCATACTTGATTTTCAAAGCTATATCTGACCCAAAGATCCGGGATTTTTCACGACCCACGAAGAAAGAGGATACTACATGGACAAAGTAATTTCCGTCGTAGGGCATACTGCCCTTGATTATATTGCAGATGTTGAAAAAATCGCAGGAAAAAATGAATCGTCACCTGTAATTGATTATGAAGAATATCCTGGTGGAGGAGCTGCAAATATTGCGGTTGCCATTGCAAAACTTGGGGGAAAGAGTCAACTAATTTCTTCTGTTGGCACGGATTTTGCAAGCTCAGGATATGAAAAGCTCCTTACAGAAGTGAATGTTGACCTTTCCCGCCTTTACAAAATTGAGGACCTGAAGATTTCTAAAGCATTTATTTTCACAGACAGGGAAGAGAACCAGACAACCTATTTTTACTGGGGATCTTCTTCAAAATTCAAAGAACTGGCCCCCGAACCTGTAGATTTTGTCCATCTTGCAACCGCAGACTCAGTCTATAATGCTAAGCTTGCACAAATTGCCGGCTTCGTGTCCTTCGATCCAGGCCAGGATCTTGTTACTTACTCAAAAGAAAACCTTGAGCTCATACTTACCCATACTGATATCCTTTTTGCGAACCGGCACGAAATCAGACGAGTCTCGGAGATGACCGGAAAAAGCTTTTCTGAACTCAAAGCTATGATTGATATCATAGTGGTCACATACGATTCCAAAGGCAGTCGGATCTATACCGATAAAGAAGAATTCGTAATTCCTGTAATTTCTGTTAAAGCTGTAGATCCTACCGGAGCAGGAGATGCTTACAGGGCTGGCTTCCTTTTGGCTTTCACAAGAGGATACTCGCTCCCCACATGTGGAAAAATAGGGTCTACTGTATCCTCTTTTGCCGTACACATGCGGGGTGGCCAGACAGGTCTTCCCACTTGGGACGAAATGAAAGCCCGTTATGAAGCTAACTTTGGAAAGCTTGAGGAAGAGTGCTGAATTGCGAATTAGTATGATGAAAAGTCAAAAAATATATAGAATATTACTTAATGATCCACGCATTATAACCCCCAAGGTACGAAAAAATAGTAAAACAAAAAGGGATGCAGATGAAACTCGCAGCACTGGTTTCCGGTGGCAAGGACTCGATTTTTGCCATATATAAAGCCCTCCAGGAAGGGCATGAAGTCACCCACCTAATCAATATTATTCCCGCAAGGGACGATTCCTATATGTATCATTCCGTCAACCTCCATATGGTAGAACTAATCTCTGCCGCCTGTGAAATCCCATTGATCCAGCAAGAGTCCAGTGGAATAAAGGAACTTGAACTGGATGACCTAACCCTTGCTCTCAAGAAAGTAGATGTAGATGGGGTATCTGTAGGTGCGATTGAATCCCAGTACCAGGCAGGTAGAGTGCAGAAGATCTGTGACTCCCTGGGGCTTAAGGTCTATGCACCCCTCTGGCACAGAGATCCTGAAGAGTTGCTTAACGAGATGGCAAAAGTGCTCGATATCCGGATTGTCAGGGTTGCAGCTGACGGCCTCGATAAATCCTGGCTGGGCCGCCCTATAAATGTAAACTCGATCGAACATCTTAAAGCCCTGAACAAACGGTACATGGTCCACATGGCCGGAGAAGGAGGAGAATACGAGACTGTTGTACTTGACGCTCCCTTTTTTAAAAAGCGAATTGAAATTGTAAAAAGTGAAATTGAATGGCAGGGTGACACTGGCTCCTTAAAAATCCTGGAAGCAAAACTTGTCGACAAAAATTGATTATCAAAAAGGAGCTGCCTGAGAAATAAGTAAATCTATCTCTCTGAAATTTATCTCGAAATTTAGGATCGTTATAGTTCTTCAAAATGAGATAATTTTACTTCTTATTTTTTATGTTTCTTACTTCTTAACGTTTAAATTTTTTAGTTCTTATTTTTTAACATTTGTCATTCATGCGACTTTCCAAGTCAACCCTTTGTGTATTTTTTCAAGCATTAGTCCCAGTTTGTCAATGTAAGCCTGATTCTTAAATCTTCCTCAATAAATATAAGAACGGGGGAAAAT
>DASXVB010000275.1:0-7393 GCA_036504475.1 Methanosarcina sp. | reverse complement strand
GTAAACCTATGGATAATGAATAAAATCAAAATATTCGAGAAAATGTATCAATATTATAGAACTATTCCAAATAATTGATTAATATATTTAGCTTCATTAAAGCCAGAGTAACTTAGATTCTTGATTTGTCCTTTTTTAATCGTATTCATAGCTTCAATTCCTTTTTAAGTCTTGATTGCTGTCCTAAAAGATTGGAAGCCTAACATTGGACGAACTATCCGTTTTATATATCTATGATCCTGTTCGATGATATTATTCGAGCTGATCCCAAAACTCAAAATTGCTTCTCTAATGTTCGATTCTTGAAAAAAAGAAAATAACACAACTGGCTAATGTAGACACTCAAACACCAGCCAGTTAGGATTTGTTTTAGTTATATTCAACTTTCAGCTATGGTTATTTATACGCGACATTCAGTTGCAGGCTCCGATAAATTTTATATATTTAATTATATTTTGTTTTGCTCGTGCTGAAAAATATGCCTACTGTGTATCTGAAATATAAAACACAGTATTTGAATCGCCCCAGAGAGTAAGCCTTTTGATCACGAATGTTGAAAAGGGATGTTACAAACAATTATTCGTGGAGGAGAAGCAAAGGATGACTAAAAAGATAAAGCTTCTAAAGGCTACAATAAAACCATTCACTATTATTTTTTGGGCTGCAGTTATACTGATAATATCCTTTTTTTGTTTGTTATTAGGAAGAACAAAAGCAGACCTAAAAAATTAAGTAAATTCACCTTTTCCTTTTTTCCTACTGTAAAAACTTTCCCCTATAGAGCTATGACCTAGGGCTTGCAAAAACTATTTGTTTTGAAGGATATTTATATGATGGTTCAACGATGCAAGCTCTTTTTAGTCTTTCGAATATGTTTATTAAATAATTTTCGTGTTGAAAAGCAGAAAAAAGGAAAAATGGAGTTTAATTACCCCAAAAATTGAAATTCACAGTCATATTTTGAGCAGTGAAATAATTTCTAATCTTGTCAAAGAATGATTCATCATGATGCTCATTAGAGATAATATTCAATGAACTATGGCTGTATTTTCCAAAGTTATGGGATACTCGTATCAAGACTCGGAACAGTTATAATTGTTCTTCTTGATTATATCAGGAGCCGTAGACTCATTTGGTTCATTTTTAATCAATCCGAAGACTGGTTCTACATGGATAGGTTTTGTTTCAGGTTTTATTGACAGGATTTCTTGTTTATTTTTATTCCCAAAACAAATCTGAGCGATTTCAGCAGTCTTAATAGGGGTAGTCACAATACAATAGCATGGTTTTAATGATTCAATCAAAACAGATTTCCCAATTGCAAAAGGCTCAGGAGTTATTAGATAGATCCCACTACGTTCTGCAAGAACTCCAATCCTTCCATATCCTCCATTCCCTGTAGAGTTATTAGTATAAATTACATCCATCGTGAGGTTATCAGTAGAATTTACCACAACTCCGTTATCATCATAGATTTTTTCAAAGGTAAGGTTGTACCTGTCTCCATGCCAATTGTTCTTCACAATCATGTGTTCTATTTCAGAATAATTTTGAGCAGTTGAATTGTTTAGGACATCCATTACGGTCTTTTCGCTAGGAAGATTCTTTACAATTGTAGCGTTTGCAGGAACTGTATTATCAGAGCTTGCTGCTACAATCCCAATATTACATATTACAAAAATTAGTAATAGAGAGAGAACTTTGGGGTTCATTTACTGTCCACCTTCAAAAAACATTTGATTATTGGCTCTCGAATCACACCAACAGTCCCATGTTCTTTACTATTAAAAATAATTTAGATGTATATGTAATTTTTGCTCTTATTTAAATATTAAAGTAGAAATAGGGGAAAGAAGAAAAGAAAGTCAAAAAACTTTAAAAATACAAAATAATAGTAATGTCTATACAGGATATGATGATAAATTTGTAAAAGTTCACGTGAAAAACATTTAATGATTAAAACCGTACCCAACTGTTCCAAAGTAACGTATGATTCTCAGAAAAATTTAGTCTTACTTCTTTTTTGCAACGGAACCCTTATTTTGTAGCAAAGCCATATTTTTTTCAACATAACCCAACCATCTAATGAAGCACGATCATCTATTCAAAAGGCTAGAAATAAGAAAGGAATTGCTTCCTTTTTTTCTTCACTCATATCTCAAAGAATCCACAGGTTTAAGTTTTGAAGCCCTGTATGCAGGAACCACTCCTGATATCACACCGATAATCACAGCAAGAGTTAGTGTTCATGTCCACAAACCTCCTGCAGTAACATTCAATGAAACTCCCGAGGAATTACATATTTTCACTGGACTATGTCAGAAGATTTAAATCAAATTTACTGCGGAAGGTCTCTGGACATGAACATTAGAGTATAGCCACAAATGTTTTTTAGATACTTGAACTGAAATTACAGACCAAAGTAAGCTTTTTAATAGTAAATTTGAGTATTTATAATTATCTATTTTATTTTTTAATATAATATATCTATAATTTAATTAGAATGAATATATAATAAAGGGAATAATCGCTTCTTTTTTCATAAATAAAACAGAGCTCGTTGCAAAAAATCTGGCCTTGTTGTAAATTCGGGAAGTGTCTCATAACCAGAAAAAATAATAGTATCAAACTGCGGAAATATAATTCTTGCACCACAACCTGAAAAACGATATAATGTCTTTGTGAAACGAGGTTTTTCGACACAAACCAACGCAACAAAAAACAGCATAAAACGCAAACTTTTTTTTACTCTGTAAATGACGGTTAACATTGCAAAGGCCAAAACGACGCAGGTACACACACGCAAAGTCCCTAGTTATTTAACTAAAAGGGACACAGGGTTTAGCGTTGGTTAACAGTGTGAACCTGTGTTTTGAAGAATCGGAGGTATAATAGACCTCCTTTCAAAACATATCAGATTGATTATAAAAATAGTAACGCGATTGAACGCTAGGTTAATGCGTTGAATGAATTGGACGCAATTATACGATTTGGATTGGTCTTAGTTTGAAGTTTTATATGTTTTCCATTTATCGATACTGTGTAGTTGACGGGGTTTGACCTTCTGACACACGTCATGGAATACTGAAAATTTATCCCAGACCCCGTCAACTACACAGTACCTTGCAACGGAACCTTTAAATCTTTAGACACGTAACTATTTTAAGATATTCAAGACGTTTTTGTTTTTTTATTTAAACTTTGGTGATATTTTTATTTCATCAGTTTATTAAAAGTTGGAGGATACATTAGTGAAAATTAAGATAAAATTGTGTTCAATAGCTTTAACTTCAACAATTCTTGTTTTATTTTTAATTTTTATTTCGTCTACGGTATCTGCAGCAAGTACTATTTCGTTTAATCCTCAAACAACTCAGATGGGCATAGGTTCTTCTCAGAATGTCCAGATTATGATGGATAAAGTCCCTGACGGACTGTCAGGTTTCTACATTACAGTTTGGGTTTCAGATCCAGAAATTGCGAAGATAGCTGAGGCTTCGTCTCCGAGCTGGAATATGATAACAAAGAACTCAACGTCCTCGGTTCCTTCAAGTTCGGTTTGGATAAGAGCTATTGATATTGGCAGAAAAGTCGAACCTGGCGCGATCAATGTTTCACTTGGAAATATCACTCTAAACGGAACAAAGATAGGTACTACAAATTTAAGCATACAGCCACATGAGGTAGATAATGATAATGGCAATGCAATAAATCTAGCTATAGTCCAAGGTCAGATAAATGTGTTAGATGATAACAAAGCTCCTGTTACTAATTCTGTCAGCCTCAACAACAATACACCGAATACTAGTGGTTCTATCCTTGAGACTATTATGAAAGCATTACAGCACTTGCAGATATGAATAAGCTGTAGAAAGGTTTAACTCCTCTTATCTTTTTTGAATTGAGATGTCACTATTTCGTTTAAAAATTACACGGCAGAATTCCCCTAGGCTAAAGACCCAGTGGTTTTCTGCCTTAAGTTTTGTAAAAACTGGAAAACTGTCTTAAATATTAGTCTAAATTCTAGGGGGTCTAGGGTTTCTAGTGTAAATTCTACTCTAATTTCCTATAAGAAAAATAGGGTTCCGTTGCAAAAATTTTTTCCTTACACTTTGAGGCTATAATTGTTACCTTCTTATGCCCATTTTTTTGGATGATAATATTGGTTAATTTCTTTAATTGTAAAGTTTTTCACTGATTTGTAAAATAATCCGATTTTTTGCAACGGAACTTAATTTTCCATCCAGATCAGTTAATTCAATTTCTAAGTATTATTTCTTTTATTTTTATATATCTAATGTTTTGATAACTAAGGGAGTTGTACCAACATAATTCTCATGTATGTAACTTAAACTGCAGAATCATTATAAGCCGTCAGATGCAAGTCAATATCATGACGATAGAACGTGATTATGTTCTTGCATACCTCAGAAATTGGTAAAGCAATATGACGGTTATTTGGGGACAGATATTTTCAATCTGGTTAAGGAGTTAGGAGTTACCTGCATGGTCTCAGGACGTTGTGGTGCAAAAAATCTGGCTTTGTTACAAAATCAGTGTAAACTTTCACAATTCGGAAAGTTAATCTATCTCATCACCTAAAAAAATGGTATATAGAGGTAAGAATCACAGTATCAAACTGCGAGAATATCATTTTTGCACCACAACCGACGTTCTTTTATATTCTGTCGAATATTTGCTTTCCCATAGATTTTTGCCTCTACGCTTTATTTTGTATAGACAACTCTTACGTGAATTAGCGGCGTCCATAGTTGTCATGGTGATGGTCGAAGTCATGATGATCGAAGTCATGATGATCGAAGTCATGATGATCGAAGCCATGATGATCGAAGTCATGCTGGTCGAAGTCATGTCCTCGATTGTTGTAAGGAGCTGCACTCACTGCTGCAGCTGTCAATGATACTACAAAAAAGACTGCCAGTAAAATAGCGAATGTCTTTTTTGTTCTGGAAAACATTTTTTCCCCCATAAATTTTTATCTCCTTTTATCTTTATTTATAATTCAGGTTCAATTTTACAAACGACTTGTTAATTTTTCAGTCTACTTCCTGTCGGCTGATACTTTAGTACCATATTGTTTGACCAATCATTGTCCAGATTCATTTCTGATGTATTATTGGTTGATTTTGCCTCGTTTATATGCCGATGAAAGCAACTTTAAATTAACATTGAAGGGAATTATATCCAGAATATATAATATCTATAGAAATATAAATCAGAAACCAATATTAATTAAAGACCGATGTTATATAGTCTACTTCTCCAGATATCTTCTCTAATTGGGGTATGGCAACAATTAGTTCTTTTTCTTCGCCATAAAAAACAGGATTTGCTCTTTACGGATGCATAGTTTTTATGGCAAAACATATACATTTCTCAAAAAATCTAATCTTTTAAGATACTTCAAAATACGATCGTTTTGAAAGAAAAAGTTCGGATATCAAAGTATCCTGAAAAATTAAAGTTCTACGTATTTGCTGCATAATAGAGTTTTACTTTTACCATATAATTTTTGCAACATAACCATTTCACCTATAAAGTGATTCCATTTAAAGGAATTAGATAGCATGCCACTACCTTTGATTTCCTTTTTATTTTATTATATCCTTAGCAGATATTTTTTGCAACGGACCCCAGAAACGTCAGCTGAATTATAAGTTCTTAAAAATCAACCGGATAAAATGGATGAAAACTTTTATGTTTACTGGGCCAAAGTTAGAATTATTTATTGTGGCGGGAACATGAAGGAACTTGAAAAACCCGCCACATTCTCACATGGAAGAAGCCGCCACATTCTCCATGAAGGAAGGCCTAAAACGTTTTGTAGCGTTGATCCCGATTTTTCATCACAATAACCTTCAGTTTTCAGACTTCATTAAAAATAATAACATTTTTGGTACATTATTCGAAGAGTAGTACAATTGTCGAACAATAATGTAATATTCGAATAGTCCTGATTACGTATAGCTGTAGGATTTAATTTACTAATTATATCGAAGCGTATCGAAAATTTGTCAAGGTCCTTAGACTACATAAATCATAGACCACAAAAAATTTATAAGGCGCTCTTTTATTAGAGGCTGTAAACTAATTTTCGGGATGAAGAGACATGAAACCGATTTCGACAATTGACGTCATATAAAAATTGATTGGTGAAACCCCTTCATTATTGATCCCGATAATTCTTCTTACATATAATATATCTTAACAGATATGGAGGAACAACAAAATGAAGAGATTTGTAGCAGTTACACTGGCTGCTCTCATGCTTCTTACTGTATTTGCATCCGCCGCAAGTGCAGCAGCAGCAAATAATAGTACCCTTGAGGTTCGCGGTCCAGTGTATAACGGCTCTGACATTAAAGATATTCTTACCAAGAATAACGGTAATGTTACAATGGATGCTGGTAAGTTTGCAGCATTCTTCTATGATATTAACAACAATGTGACAACGGAATCTCTGTCCATTAAGGCTGGTACAGATACTAAGGACAGAACTGTTGGAAAGAACTGCCTTGTTTATCAGACAACAATTGGGCAGACTGACTACAAGTATGCAGATTGGGGCAACTACAGCGTGCTCGGTTTTTTCGCAGACAAGTACATCCCGCTCAAATCAAACGATGCTAGCAAGCTCGCCAAGCTCGTTGTTGATGACGATACCAAGCGTAGTCTAAAGACCGGCGATAAACTTGACCTCGGCCAGGGTTATTCTCTTGCAGCAAAGCAGGTAGATGTTAACGGTAATAAAGTATGGCTTGAACTTGATAAAGACGGACAATATGTCGATGACCAGGTTGTCTCAACTGATTCTGGAGACAGCACTTGGACTTGCAAGCTAGACAACGTGCAGGGTGAAGACAGTGTTCCTGTCCTGAAAGTCCATGTTAGCCAGGTCTTCCAGGGTGCAGTCGACAGCGTTGCCCAGATCGACGGAGTCTGGCTCATTGATTATGCAAACGCCATAAAGATCAATAGTGACGATTCATACGGTAAACTCGACGACGTTAGTATAAGCGGTCCAACCATTTCTATCTCCAACAAGGATACCTTTACTCTGACCAGAGATTCTGATGTGGAAATCGGTCAGGGATTATACTTCAAGACCGCCGACTCCGATGACCTTAGGTTCTATGCCTACAAGCAGATAACAGACTCTGGAACTTATGACGTCAGAGGCCAGGTTGCAACCGGTGACAGCAACTGGGATGCATCCAACTTTGCAGGCTTCTACTACGACCTGAAGAAGAACGTCGCTACAGAATCTCTTAACGTTTCTGGCATTAAAGACAGAGTAGTCCCCAAGTACGGTCTTGTTTACTCTACAACCGTAAAGAGTGTTGATTATAAAGCCAGTGATGTTTTCAATGGA
>DASXVB010000274.1:0-5549 GCA_036504475.1 Methanosarcina sp. | reverse complement strand
ACCTGAAGACATTGTCTTATAACTTCTGTTGATTCATTTGATGACATTCGAATCACCTTCGCTGTCAATTATTATGTAAAAATTAGAGCTAATAGATTAGTCTAAGATAGGCATGTTATATAAAATATTATCGGTGATTTTGAAAGTCACCTGCTTTAGGGTCTATCCCTTGTGATTCTGAATTTACTACTTTTTCCGATTTGTATAGGATAAATTATCTCACATACAGTAAACTACAGGAGATGTTTTATAAAATAAATGAGAAGCAAATGCATGAGAAGCTGTGAATAAAGAAGGTCAGGTATATGGATTCTGAAAAAGATAAAAAAGTAAAACGAATAGCACATTTCCTTGAAATAGGGGGCACGATGCTTGCTGAGCATTGTAAAGTCTGTGGGGCCCCAAAATTCCGGTATCAGGGTACAGTCATTTGCCCTATATGTGATGTCCAGGAAGAGGGAGAAACTCCGGAACAAGTCATAGAAGCTGAAGCTCCTGAACCCAAGCCATACATGGAAAAAGAAAAACCGTCTTCTGAGACGAAAAAAAGAGTTCAGGCACATAGGCAAAAACCACGGTTCGGAATGAGAAACTCTGAAGTTACTGGCGAAGAGGAAAAAGGTATTGAGCCTGTAGAAGAGGAAATTCCCATGTTACCCTCCGAAAATGAAGACGTCAGAAGGGTAGTCCCTGAAGCTCTTACAGCCCCTGCAACCTCTGCAATCCAGGCTGTATCCTCAAGAAAAGCAGAAAAATCAGCCGCCGTATCGAAAGTCTCCGGAATTAATGTATCTGGAGCTCCTGGAGACCGGAGAGTATTGGAAAACCTTCTCTTTAAAAAGATGGTCAGTATTGCAGATTCCCTTCAGGATGAAACAGATCCGCGTAGCATTGCCGAGGATTTAGAACTAATTGAAAAAGGGCTTGGGCTTATAGAGCGCTTGAGGCAGTTATAAAATTAAGAGTAAGAGGAAAATAAGGCACAAAATAGAAAAGAGAACAGAAGACGAAAGATAAAGAATGGAAGAAAATAGTAAGGGAATAAAAAGAAAAAGTATAAAGAAATTTAAACCTTGTTCCATTCACGCTTTATAAGGAGCCTCAAGGATCTCCCTGATTTTTGTTGCTCTCTTTGGCCCTATTAATTTCACCTTCTTGAGTTCCTCGACATCAGCCTTCATAACAGCCTCTACTGAACCGAAGTGTAAAAGAAGATTTCTTGCGGCTTTCGGTCCTATATCTGCTATTGAAGAGATCACGTATTCCTGCTGCTCAATAAGGGTACTGGTTGACTTTTTCCCATGAGGATTGACCTCACGCTTATTCTCCATCTGCTCACGCTTTGCAAGCATTTTCATTATTGCAGCAGTTTCTTCTTCATCTCTTGAATATAACAGCGATACTCCAAAATCAATAGCAATGGATATCAAGGAACCGTAAATTGCATTTGGATTGATTTGCCTGGAAGTGAAGAGTTCTGTTCCTTCAATGATAAGAACTGGTTTTTCATATACTCTTGTAAGATCCGATAATTGGGCAAACAGATTACGCTTTCCATCGATAAGAGAACTTACAAAGTCGTCCGTGCGCTTTCTTTCCACAGCAAGGCGGTCGCTTACGACGTAATCTCCGATTTCGAGCGTAGCAAAAAAGACTTCCATTCCAAGCTTCTCAAGAACATTTGCAACCCCACTTTTTGTTTCCCTATAGTCTACTACTATTTTCAGGGAATCGGGTTTTGTTTCTATCTTTGAAAGTTTTAAATCTTGTCCGGATACTTCGACGGCTGGTTCAAGATTAGAATTAGATTTATTTCCAGAAAGAGTTCCAAAATCAACAAGGGTTTTTTGTTTTTCCTTTAAGCTTTCCCTGCTACTTAAAGTGAAACTATCAATTTCTGGAATTAAATCTTGATTTTCCTTCATTAATTCTTGATTTCCCCGCATTAAATCTATATTTTCTAAGCCGTTCTCTATTTTATCCTCTTTTTCAGCTTCATTTTTCCTGTAATTTGAAATAAGAGTTTCCGATTCAAAATTTGAAAGTTTTAAATCTTGTTTTGAATCTTTGGGACCCACAAGGGCTTCAAGCCCTCGCATGCTTTTTAGCATCTTTTTTTCTTTATTCTTGCTGCTCCAGTAATAGGCTTCGTCGCGTGTACCCTTTGTCACCAGTACAATTACTCTGCCTTTATGCTGCCGGCCTGTCCTGCCTTTACGCTGGATGCTCCGAATTTCCGATGGAATTGGTTCGTAGAATAATACCAAGTCTGTTGCAGGGATATCAAGTCCTTCTTCAGCAACTGAGGTAGCTACAAGTACATTGTATTCTCCTGCCCTAAATTTATCAAGAATCTCAACCTGTTGTTTTTGCGTAAGCCCTTTGTCCTTACGGCGCGAAGCCTGTCCTACAAAACGGATAGGAACAACTCCTGGAACGGTTGAAAGGGCATTTGCGACTATCTCTGCTGTGTCTCTGTAATTCGTAAAAACAATTACTCTGGAATCAGGACTTCCTTTTAACTGTTCGGATACTATTTTCCGAACAAACTCAAGTTTGGGATGTTCAACCTCGCATTCCTTTACCCTGTAAAGAGCTTTTCTCATGAAGAGATCATCCATTAGTCTTTTTGCAGCCTTGGTTGCACTTTTTGAAGAGGCTTCTGCATCCAGTTTCTCCAGGTACTTTCTGAGAGGCGCAAGCCCCTGGGTCTCAACCATTTCTATAGCATGGTTCACCTTCATCATTTCAGCAAGTACAGACATGGCAGTAAAAATCGCAGGGTCGCCCCCTACTCGGATTTCACTCTGAAGCTGCTTCTGGAGAAGCAGAAGGTCTTTTTTAGAGACGTATTTCCCGCTGCCTACCGAAAAATTCAGGCCTCTTATAATTCCGAGCCGATCATCAAAGATTTTTTCAAGATAACCTCGGATTTCGGCCATTTCGGAAGGGAGCTGAACCTGAAGCCATTCTATCTCTTTTTCCTGCACATAAGGGCGAACGTCCCTGTCTTTCTCAGTTTTCACGGAGACATTTTCAACGTGCAAAGCCTGGCAGACCTCAGATATTTTCTCATCAGAACTTCCAGGGCTTGCAGTAATTCCTAGTACATGGGGGTTTCTTGCGCTCTCAAAGTATTTTTCTGCAATAAAGGTATAAGCGTAATTTCCGACTGCCCTGTGGGCTTCATCAAAGGTTATGTGACTTACATCCTCAAGGCTGATTCTTTTTGTAAGAAGATCGTTTTCAATAACCTGAGGAGTAGAGATGATCAATTTTCCCTGTTCCCAAAGCTTTTCCCGCTCGGCAGGGGCAATACTGCCTGTAAAAGCCAGAACTTTTTCTTCGGGAAGGGCCATTACTCTTTTAAAAAAAGCTGCGTGCTGTTCAACAAGTGGTTTTGTTGGGGAAAGAATCAGAGCTTTTCCCCCAAAGCGCTGAAGCCTGGAAGCGATTACAAAAAGAGCTATAATGGTCTTTCCAAGCCCTGTAGGAAGCACAACGAGACTTGATCCTTCAAGGGCTTTTCCTGCAAGATTCAACTGATAAAGCCTCTGCTCAACTGTATCGGATTTTATCAGCGGATGCTTCATGAATCCCGGTTTATCAGGAAAAAGACTCTCGTTCATTTTGCTTCAGGATCTTCTATTTTAGATTAATCTATTTACGGTTTTCAAATTAATTTATTCCGTTTATAGTAATATAAATCTTATAATAACTAAAAATTTGCCGCAGGCTTTTAGCCTACAGCTCAGGAACTATCTATTATCTTAACTTCAGAAGTTAAAGGGTTTGCCTGCAGATTCGAAAACTCTGCCTCTGTAAATAAGCTCGTAGAGCACGTTTTCGATCCCTTTGATCGGAGCCCGGATCTGGCGCATTGAATCTCTGTCCCTGATAGTTACAGTCCCGTCTTCGAGGGTATCGTAATCTACAGTAACGCAGTAGGGCGTTCCTATTTCATCATTTCTTCTATAGCGGCGCCCGATGGTTCCTGAATCATCATAATTTATAAGCAGGGTTTTTTCCCTAAGTTTTACAATGATATCCTTTGCAGGATCCGCAAGCTCTTTACGGGTCAGAAGTGGAAGGACTGCAACCTGTACCGGAGCAACTGCACTTGTGAAATGCATTACAAGGCGGGCTTCCTCTTCTCCCTCAGCTTCACCCTCACCCTTTCCGGCTTCTGGTTCCTCTCCCGCTTCTCCTGTGCCTTTAAGTCCGGATTCGGCAACTTTCTGAGCTACATCTTCTTCGTCATAGGCATGCTCCATGATACCATAAAAGATTCTGTCGATTCCATAGGAGGGCTCGATTACGTGAGGAACAACGTTCTCTCCGCTGACTTTAACGGTTTCCTCCGCAAAGTCAACAGCATCCGAACTGATTGTTAACTCTTCTCCACCCACGGTAACTTTGATCTCGTCCTTTGAGAGCTCTTCTTCGGAAAGCTGTTTTAAGGCATCTGCCACGGCTTTTGCCTTGCCCTTAAAGACAGGGCCGAGCTTGCCCATATTCGGTTTTACAACAAAGCGAGTTACCATTTTCGGCTCGTCGTATTCGACGTACACGTAAAGTTCAGTCTTGCTGACTCTTGCATGGGCTTTAAGGTCGTAGTCTGTTCTGTCGGCAATTCCTACGATCTCGACCCAGCCGAACCGGTCGGTTTCGATTTCGGCATCCCAGCAGTCGATTGCGTAATGAGCCATCTCATCGGTCAGGTGCTGTCTGAACCTGAGTTTTGCAGGGTCGATTCCAACTTTTGTCAGGAACTCGTTAGTAAGTGCAATATTGTAGCCCAGGACTTCGTGTGCAATGACTCCAGTCTTTACAGCTTCTCGCACAGTCATCTTGAAAGGTTCGCCCTTTTCCTGTGCCTTCTGCGAATAGAGTACAAGTTCTTTGTCTGCGAAGCGCTCGAAGTTGGGGTGCTTTTTGTTCCGTGGGTCGACGAAAATCTCACATTCGGCCTGTGTAAATTCCCTGAGCCTGATTACACCTTGCCTAGGTGCAATTTCATTCCTATAAGATTTTCCGATCTGCACAGCTCCAAAAGGTAGTTTGTCTCTGTAGAAGCGGGAAAGCCTCTGGAAATCCACAAACATACCTTGTGCTGTTTCCGGCCTGAGATATCCCTGCCTTCCAGTGCCGGGCCCGATTGTGGTTTTAAACATCAGGTTAAATTCGTAGGCATCTCCGAATTCTCCACCGCATTCTGGGCATCGGATATCGTTTTCCTTTATAACCTTAGTGAGAGCTTCTGCGCTCAGGGTTCCTGCAGCTTCCATTACGTTTTGTACAAGATGATCGGCCCGGAATGCCTCTTTACAGTTCATACATTCACAAAGAGGGTCAGAAAAGCCTCCTACGTGCCCAGATGCAACAAATACATCCTCTATTCCGATTGTCGGGCACTCGATTTCCATAAACCCTTCCTGGATAACGTAAAACTCTCTCCAGGTCTGCTCGATTCGCCTCTTCAGCGTGCTCCCAAGAGGCCCATAGTCATAAAATCCGCGGCTTCCGCCATACAGCTCAAAGGAGTTCCA
>DASXVB010000273.1:0-10522 GCA_036504475.1 Methanosarcina sp. | reverse complement strand
ACATATTACGGAATCTGCCCTGGAGAAGATTAGCTTCCCAAGAGGCCTGTACGGCTTGTGCAGTAAATCTCTGAATACGGTATGGCCGTGCCGGTGGTAATGGGGTGTAAATATAAATTTTCCGCTGTGTCTGCCTAGAGATGCTAAGAATGCAGGGAAAGCGTGATAACTGTGTGCATGAACTACATCATAATCATGCTTTTTTAGATAAGTGTAGATTTGAGGAGCAAAGTAATACGCATTTCCCGGAGCAAAAGATCTGAATCTGATAACCTTTACCCCATTTATTATCTCTTGCTTGCTCAATTTTCCCGTGGGATCGGTTGTTATAACCTCTACATCGTGCCCTGCTTTAACTAGTCTTTCACTAATTTCTTTGACATGAGTTTCCACTCCACCTATGTCAGGAGAATAACGGGGGCAGATCTGGGCTATTTTCAAGGCTTAACCTCTTTTATACTGGAATCTATGTGGAGTAATGCATTAGTTTAATATAAAGATAATGTGATAGTTTAGGCAAATGACATCTAATAAAAGCGTTTGCATAGTAGGACCTTCGAAACGTTTTTTGAGCGGTATTAGTTATTACACTATTCGTCTGGCAAATGCTATGTCTGCGGAAAAAGATGTCTCAGTGATCTGCTTTCGACAGCTGCTTCCAACATTTCTTTTTCCTGGAAAATCCCACGTTGGAAAAGACATTTCCAATTTAGATTTTTCACCCGAGATTCCTGTCTTTAACGGCATGGACTATAATAATCCACTGACCTGGATTCAAGCATACCGCTTTCTTAAGGCACAAAAGCCGGATATTATAGTCTTGCAGTGGTGGACTTCCTCGGTTGCTCATATGCAGCTTCTGCTTAAGATATTTGCAGGTTTGCTGCATAAACCAAAAATAATTATAGAATTTCATGAAGTTGTGGACCCTTTTGAAGAATCAATACTTCCGATCCGTTTATACTCAAAAATAATGGGAAAACTGCTGCGTAAAAACCTTGATGCATATATTACTCATTCCGAGTCTGATAAAGAGCTTGTTGCTAAAAGATACTCTATTTCCCCTAAAAAAATCCATGTAATCCCTCATGGACTTTATGACCAGTACGGAAAATCTCTTGACATAAAAGAAGCAAGAAGAAATCTCTCAATAAAAGATGATTTCGTTATACTTTCTTTCGGCTTAATTCGAAAGTATAAGGGAATTACCTACCTTATCAGCGCTTTTGAACAATTACCTTCCGAGATTCTCGAAAAAAGCCGGTTATTAATTGTTGGAGAAATCTGGGAAGATCGCAAGGAATTACTTGACCAGATTAAGGCTTCTCCTTTTCACGATAAGATTACGCTAGTAGACGAATACGTTCCTGATGAAAAAGTAAACTTATATTTCAGTGCTGCAGATGTGGTAGTCCTGCCTTACCTGAGAGCTTCTCAGAGTGGAATTGCTCATATCGCTATGTCTTTTGGAAAACCTGTTGTTGTTTCCGAAGTAGGTGGCTTAAAAGAATCAATGGCTAACTATGAAGGAACTTTTTTTGTACCCCCTTCCGATATCGATTCTCTCCGGAACGCTATTCTCAGCCAGTTTGGAGAGAGAAAGCATTACGAAGCTCCTGATCAGAAATGGGATAGAATTATAAACTGTTACATAGAATTAATACAATCTATTTAATTTTCTTTTCCATAATTCTATCTTAATTTATAATGTGAGCTTTATAAAGGGGATACTATGAGTTCTCGGGATCGTCCTGTATCGTCATTTAAAGATAAAATCAAATCCAACTGGCCTTATACTCTGGCAGTTGCGATAATCGGTTTTATATCTCTATGGGTGAGAACACTTCCCTCAGATACAGTGTTCTTATCCGATGGATCCGTAAGGCTTGTGACCAATGATGCCTGGTTTCATATGCGTACCTTAAACGTTCTGCTTGAAAACTACCCCCACAGAATGTTTTTCGACCCAATGACAAACTATCCTACTGGGAGTTACATCCACTTTGGTCCACTGTTTGATCAAATGATGGCAATTATTTCTCTGATTCTAGGTCTGGGCCATCCCAGCTCTCATCTTGTTGATACTGCCGGAGCTTACTTTCCTGCAGTTCTCGGAGCTCTGACTGTCATTCCTGTTTATTACATTGGAAAGTATATTGGCGGTCATAAAACTGGGATTCTGGCTGCAATTTTAATTGTATTTGCTCCAGGACAGTTTCTAGCCCGTTCAATGATTGGCCTCGCAGACCATCATGTTGCCGAGTCACTGTTTAGTACTCTCTTCATGATGTTTTTCATGCTAGCCTTGATTTCGGCAAAGGAGAAAAAACTGCGTTTTGAAGACGTGTTCAATAAAAACTTCAAAGTTTTAAAAGATCCACTTCTATACTCGATTCTTGCTGGTGTCATGTATTCTGCTTATCAGCTTTCATGGCCAGGAGGCTCTCTTTTCTTATTAATCGCTCTTGTTTACGCCGTATTCCAGTATATCTTAGATAATTTCCGTAATGAATCAAGTGATTATCTTGGATTTACAGGTGTAGTCACCTGTTTAGTAAGTACAATTCTTATCCTTCCTTTTGTCCATCCTGACATGGGTTTTTCACTTTATTATTATTCCTGGTTCCATGTCGTTACTGCCCTTGGAGCAATGGCAGTTTTTGCAGGTTTGAGTTTCGTTGAAAGAGAGTTCAAAAGAAAACAAGTAACGGCTTATTATTTCCCTCTCCTAATCCTCGGATCTGGGATTCTCGGGCTTATATTTATTAAAATCTTATCTCCATCTCTTTATTCACTTATTATAAGTGCACCAAGCACTGTTTTTGGAATCCAACAGGGAGGGCCTTCTACTATTGGGGAAGCTTCTTCTATATTCTATCCTTTTGGAGTCTTTTCCTTATCGAAAGTTTTTGAAAATTTCACTGCTACGGGATTCTATGCTTCTCTACTAGGAATGGTTATTCTGGCTGTAAACTTGGTAAGAAAACCAAAGCCACATGAAGTGCTGCTTCTTATCTGGAGTTTGATGATTTTCCTTGCAATTTACGGGCAGAACCGTTTTGCATATTATTATTCAATAAACGTTTCAATCCTGAGTGCCTATCTGGGAGGTCTGCTGCTTGACAAAGTGAACTGGAACGAACTTGACCAGAAATTCAAAAGTACTGTAAAATCTCCTGCAGACATTCCTAGTGTTTATACATTCATCAAAGTACAGCAGGTTCTTGCAGTCTTGGCTATAGTAATCTTTCTGATTTATCCAGCATATGGGTCTGCAATACAACAGGCATCAACTGGCTCAAACGATCCTCCTGGTCCTTGGATGGAAGCCTGTATCTGGCTTCGCTCCAACACTCCTGACCCAGGAATGAACTACAATGCGATTTATGATGCCCCTGAAACTGGAGAACTTTTCAATTATCCTGCTACTGCATATGGTGTTATGTCCTGGTGGGACTACGGGCATTACATAGAGGCAATCGGCCACAGGATGCCAAATGCAAATCCCTTCCAGGCCGGAATAGGAGGACGCAGGGTTAGCATTAACGAGACAAACCAACCCGGTGCTGCAACCTTTTTCACGGCCCAATCCGAAAAAAAAGCGAGTGAGGTTCTTGAAGCCATAGATCCGAGACCTGACAAGGCAGGCGCGCGTTATGTGATATCTGATGCCAAAATGGCTGTGTATATATTTGGGTCAATAGCTACCTGGACTCTTGATACGGACGGATACTTTCAGCCTTACTTGACAAATAGCGGATATATGAGTATACCTTCAACTCGATACTTCAATTCCATGGAGGCAAGACTGCACATTTTTGATGGAAACGGCTTGAAGCAGTATCGTATGGTTTACGAAACCGAAGCCACTGAAACCTTCAAGGCCTACGAGCTCATGTATAAACAAGTGTATAATTTCCTCTTTGGAGGTAAGATCCTTGAGGTGAATACCGGTTATGTCAAGATCTTTGAGTATGTCAAAGGTGCAAACATAACAGGAACAGCTTCCCCCAATGATACCGTTAAAATAGACACTATAATTCGTACAAACCAGGGAAGGACCTTTGACTACTCGCAGTCAACAACTGCTGATTCTGAGGGTCGGTATGAATTTACAGTACCGTATTCAACTGAAGGTCCTATTGCGGGTCAGACTCAGTTTAATACCACACCTTCAGGTCCTTATGTAGTGAGCTACGGCAATACGACAAAAGAAGTTAGAGTAAATGAGGAAGCCGTATTAAAGGGAGAAGAGATAAAGGTTTAACCAGACTGAGTGTGCTGTTGTGCACTCTTCTGAACCTTTATTTTTTCCTCTTTTTGTGTTTTATGCCTTCGTTTTTATTCTTTATTTTTTCTGAAAAAGATTATTTTTGAGATTTTTTCAGAAGCCTGCTACCTTTTCAGAGTTCTTATTTTTTATATCCGCCAGTTATATATACTTATATGTACTATTAAAAAAGTTATTTCATATGTTTAAGGGCTTCTCTACTTGAAATCCGAAGTATTGCCACGTCTTTTAGAAGACTTATTACGGTTTCCAAAATGGACAAGCTTGAGAGCCTATTGCCGGGGAAGAAGAACAAAATTTTCTTTGGGATTGGATGTCTTAAAGACTTTCCTGATCGGCTCAGTGTGAAAACTGTGCGCAATTTCTAATCATGGATACGATAGGATTATAAAGACTCATATTGAATTGCCTACGAAGGATAATATTATTTATTTGATTTTCTTCTTCCACAAATTATATATTTAATTGAAAAAACTTACCTCTTAAAGGGGATTATTATGAGTTCTCAGGATCATCCTGCATTATCATTCAAAGATAAAATCAAATCCAGCTGGCCTTATACTCTGGCAGTTGCGATAATCGGTTTTATATCTCTATGGGTGAGAACACTTCCTTCAGATACAGTGTTCTTATCCGATGGATCCGTAAAGTTCGCGACCAATGATGCTTGGTATCATATGCGTACCTTAAAAGTTCTACTTGAAAATTATCCCAATAGAATGTTTTTCAATCCAATGACAAACTATCCTACTGGGAGTTACATCCACTTTGGTCCATTGTTCGATCAAATGATGGCAATTGTTTCACTGATTCTAGGTCTGGGTCATCCCAGCTCTCATCTTGTTGATACTGTCGGAGCTTACTTTCCTGCAGTTCTCGGAGCTCTGACTGTCATTCCTGTTTATTACATTGGAAAGTATATTGGCGGTCATAAAACTGGGATTCTGGCTGCAATTTTAATTGCATTTGCTCCAGGACAGTTTCTATCACGTTCAATGATTGGCTTCACAGACCATCATGTTGCCGAATCACTGTTTAGTACTCTCTTCATGATGTTTTTCATGCTGGCCTTGATTTCGGCAAAGGAGAAAAAACTGTGTTTTGAAGACGTGTTCAATAAAAACTTCAAAGTTTTAAAAGATCCACTTCTATACTCGATTCTTGCTGGTGTCATGTATTCTGCCTATCAGCTTTCATGGCCAGGAGGCTCTCTTTTCTTATTAATTGCTCTTGTTTACGCCGTATTCCAGTATATCATAGACAATTTCCGTAATGAATCGAGTGATTATCTTGGATTTACAGGTGTAGTCACCTGTTTAGTAAGTACAATCCTTATCCTTCCTTTTGTCCATCCTGACATGGGATTTTCACTTTATTATTACTCTTGGTTCCATGTCGTTACTGCTCTTGGGGCAATGGCAGTTTTTGCAGGTTTGAGTTTCGTTGAAAGAGAGTTCAAAAGAAAACAAGTAACGGCTTATTATTACCCTCTCCTAATCCTCGGAGCTGGTATTCTCGGGCTTATATTTATTAAAATTTTATCTCCATCCCTTTATTCCCTTATCATAAGTGCACCAAGCACTGTTTTTGGAATTCAAACGGGTGGGCCTTCTACTATTGGGGAAGTTAGTTCTATATTCTATTCTCAAGGAGTCTTTTCCTTATCAAGCGCTTTTGCAAATTTCACTACTACGGGATTCTATGCTTCTCTACTAGGAATGGTTATTCTGGCTGTAAACTTGGTAAGAAAACCAAAATCACATGAAGTGTTACTTCTTATCTGGAGTTTCTTTATGCTCCTTGCCATTTACAGTCAGAACCGTTTTGCATATTACTATTCAATAAACGTTTCAATCCTGGGTGCTTATCTGGGAAGTCTGCTGCTTGAATACGTAAAATGGAACGAACTTGACCAGAAATTCAAAAGTATTGTAAAATCTCCTGCAGATATTCCTAGTGCTTTCAAATTTATCAAAGTACAGCAGGTTCTTGCAGTCTTGGCTATAGTAATCTTTCTGATTTATCCTGCATACGGATCTGCAATACAACAGGCATCAATTGGCTCAAACGATCCCCCTGGTCCTTGGATGGAAGCCTGTGTCTGGCTCCGCTCAAATACTCCTGATCCAGGAATGAACTTCAATGCCATTTATGATGCTCCTAAAACTGGAGAACTTTTCAATTATCCTGATACTGCTTATGGTGTTATGTCTTGGTGGGACTACGGGCATTACATCGAGGCAATCGGCCACAGGATGCCAAATGCGAATCCCTTCCAGGCCGGAGTAGGGGGACGAAGGGTTAGCATTAACGAGACAAACCAGCCAGGCGCTGCAACCTTTTTCACGTCCCAATCTGAAAAAGAAGCAACTGGAGTGCTAAAAGCTCTAGATCCAAGGCCTGACAAGATGGGTTCACGTTATATAATCTCTGATGCCAAAATGGCCACAGACATATTCGGGGCAATGCCTGCCTGGACTCTTGATACTGATGGTTATTATCAGTCTTATTGGACAGGTAGTGGGTATCAGAGCATACCTTCGACACGGTACTTCAATTCCATGGAGGCAAGGCTACACATCTTTGATGGAAATGGCTTAAAGCAGTATCGTATGGTCTACGAGACCGAGGCTTACCAAACCGATGAAACTGTGTATAAACAGGTCTATGATTACTTGTTTGGAGGCAATATTTCGGTGACGAATACCGGTTATGTCAAGATCTTTGAGTATGTCAAAGGTGCAAACATAACAGGAACAGTTTCCCCCAATGATACCGTTAAAATAGACACTACAATTCGTACAAACCAGGGAAGGACTTTTGACTACTCGCAGTCAACAACTGCTGATTCTGAAGGTCGGTATAAATTTACAGTACCGTATTCAACTGGAGGTCCTATTGCGGGTCAGACTCAGTTTAATACCACACCTTCAGGTCCTTATGTAGTGAGCTATGGCAATACGACAAAAGAAGTTAGAGTGAATGAGGAAGCCGTATTAAAGGGAGAAGAGATAAAGGTTTAACCAGACTGAGTGTGCTGTTGTGCACTCTTCTGAACCTTTATTTTTTCCTCTTTTTGTGCTTTAGATTTCAATTCTTTGTTTTAAACTTCATTTTGATCCAGATTTAACATTCATTTCATTTTCCCGCTATCTAGATATACTATTAAAAAACCTACTTCGCAGGTGAAGTATGATGGAAAACCCTATCATAGGCCGCGTCTGGAAATTCGGAAACGATGTTGATACAGATGTGATCATTCCTGGAAAATACCTGCGAACTAAGGATATGCAGGTTTTTGCAGCTCATGCAATGGAAGGCATTGATCCCGAGTTTGCAAAAAAGGTAAGATCAGGAGATATTATTGTAGCAGGCAACAATTTTGGCTGTGGTTCCTCAAGAGAACAGGCTCCTCTAGCTTTAAAATACGCAGGTATAGCCTGTGTTGTTGCAAAATCTTTTGCTAGGATCTTTTTCCGAAATGCAATCAATGTAGGGCTACCTCTTATGGAAGCTGATATCGAGTGCCAGGAAGGCGATGAGATTAGTGTTGACTTACTAAAAGGCGAGATTACCATTTCAGGAAAAGGCACGTTCAAGGGAAATAAGCTGCCGGATTTCCTGCTCCAGATACTTGCTGATGGTGGGCTTGTAGCTCACAGGAAAAAAATCCAGACTGAGCAAAAGGTGTAACCTGATTCAATATATACCGAAAATAAATTAAAATTCTATACTGAAAATAAATTAAAAGTCAACTACCACTCAAAACAATCAATAACTCAAATAATAGTAATAAATAATCTATTACTCATAAATAAACCTTCCAAAGCAATCGATATCTATGATTTTTCCTGACGAATATAAGCATGTAGGCATGACAAAATCTTTCTGCCCAGGCGCTGAAGAGCCGATCTATTTTCTGACTGATTACCTGATTGCAGAAAGGGAAAATCTTCAGACAGGCAATTTCGAATATGCAGTTTATCACGTAATAAAAACTGGTGATGGATTGCTCAGAAAAGTTAAGGCTCTTGAGACAATAGCCTCAGGAGAAGAGGTTGTAAAATATAGTAAGGAGCTGAATATAAAAGACCGCTCGCTCCTGATCGAGATTGCAAAAAAACTCTGTACCGGTAAAGTGAACACGGTAATCTTTACAGGTGTAGACAAGCACGTTACTTTTGTTCATGATCCTGACCTGTCCAGCATTCTTGAGCTTGAAATCCTTGATGTTGCCCCTCCTTATCCTTCCTGGCTTTCCTTAGTTGTGAGAAGACTTGAAGCCAGCGGAATTTTTGGGGATCTTCAGCTCAAGTTTACTGAAAAAGTGATTGACCTCAGACTTTTCGAAGGAAAAAATACTGTTTTTCCATGCAGTGCGTCTGGACTGGAAGGCAAATGTCTAGATTCAGATATACTCACGGAAAATGGACATTTGCTGGTAGGGTGTGAGATTTCAAGGAACCTTTTTGAAATGCGTTTTCCTGAACTTGAATATTCCTTTGTAAACATCTGTCCTTTCAAATCAGAAATAGTTGTGCCCTCAAAACCTTTTATTACTCGCTGCTGCAGGTCTGAAAACTCAGGACTTGTAAAAATCTCAGGTTTTGATGGAGCCGTAGTCCACTGGGGAGCATCGGAGTACCAGGTTGCTGAAGCTATTAGAAAACTTGTAAATAGCCTGAGGCAGAATTCAGAGGATCGGAATAGTTAATCAAAAATATAGGAGTATCCGCAAATTAAATTGCAGGACTTTTGAGTTTATTTCAGTCGAATACCCCGTTAGCTTGCTGCGAGGATGGAAAGCTTCCCCTGTAACCGTTGATAATAATATGATTCTCAATTCCTTTATCAGTTCTGAATTTTGGCTAAAAAAGAATTAAAACCGACCCACTTTAAAACGGGTCGATTTCGAACCAAAAAACAAAGAGCCGCCGGAGGGACTTGAACCCTCGGCCTGCTGATTACGAATCAGCCGCTATACCGCTAAGCCACGACGGCAAATAAACAGAAAAATAAGCAGACCTAAAATAGCGATCAAGAATTTAATCATTTCGCTCGCGCAGGTCTGTCTGCTTTCTAAATACCTTTAACAATTCTGACTTTCCTTAAATAATTCTAGCTTCTATGCATATATTATACTGGTGAGGAGCATACGAGCGAACTACTCTTTTCTCCAGAATTTCGATTTTCCTTCCTGCTTTTCCTGCAGCTTCCTTTATGAGTTCGATAGAGCTTTCGAAAAGGTCGTTTTCAGGAGTTATCCCGTAATAATGGATTATTCCACCGGGTTTTGTCAGGAGAACTGCAGAATCTAAAAACTCAAAGGCATTATGAGGCAAATTCATTATCACATTGTCGGCAATGCCTGCAAACTTTTTTGCTTCTTCCCGGGCATCGCCTTCAATTGCTTCGATATTTTTCACGGAATTGAGATCTATATTCTCTCTGAGATACCGCACAGCGTCCGGGTTTTTGTCAATTGCCAGGACTTTTGAAGGCTTTTTACTTCTTGCAATCAGGATACTATATGGGCCAACGCCTGCAAACATATCTACGACGGTATCTCCTTCCTTAATCCAGGAAAGAACCCTTGAGCGCTCGGTCGAAAGGCGAGGAGTAAAATAAGCTCGCACAAGGTCAACTTTATAGCGACAGCCGTATTCCCTGTGAATTGTTTCGGTTCTAGGCTCGCCTGCAACAACCTCAAACTCCCTGACCCGAAATTCCCCTATAACAGGTGTAAGAGGCTTGAGTACTGTTTTTATATTCGATTGGGTCCTGAGAAGTGCGTCGGCAATTTTTGATGTTTTCTGCTTATCAAGATCCGGATCTTCCAGAAGGGCAACGTCGCCTATAACTTCATAGGCAGGGCTGAAACCAAGCAGATCTTCAGGAACAGGTTTTTTCTCCTGAAGCTCAAAATCAAACTCTGTAAACTCAATTTCTTCAGGGAAACTACTTAGCTCATCAGGGGTAGGCTCTCTGGTCAGGGGAAGGTAAAGAAGTGTCTCATCTGTACCTATCTTTAAGGAATTGTCAAGAATCTCAAGCTCAAGGAGAATTCTTCTTACAAGTTCTCCTTTCTTTTTAGGGACTTTTATGCACCGTCTTTTCATGGAAATCGACCTTTTGGAAGCCTAAGGTTATCCTTCTATTAATAAACTATCTCAAAATTTGTCCGGTTAATTAAAGCTTCGCAGATAGGAAAAACGTCTCAGGATGATCCAT
>DASXVB010000272.1:0-3340 GCA_036504475.1 Methanosarcina sp. | reverse complement strand
TTTTTTGCAGAGTTCATTTTTGGCATTTAGATAGGACTTACTTGCAATTTCCATACTGCCCTCCATTTCAACAATGCCCATATCAAAAGTCCGAGCATAATTTAAGACATTTTTGTCGAATTCGCTTCCTGTTGAAATTTCATTATTAATTTTGACAACGTTTCGATAATGTTTTTTCATAAAACTTTCATTACAGTCAGACGTGTCGTTGGATTCCATTTTCATTTCTTTCCAACTGGAAGCCCACATAGGAGTCAGGTATATCATACCTATACCGTTCCCACTCTGCATAACTTCAGCATAATTATCATTGCCTCCAAGGGCTACGCTGATACAGTCATCAACAATCTCTCCTTTTTCATCTTTGAGAAAATAAAGAGAGCAAGGAAGATCTTTAAAATCAGCCGCCGTGTTTCTCAGAGAGTGACCACAATTTCCATAGAAAATAAGAATACCATCTGAAAAGGTCGCCATTTTCCTAATATTTTGGTAGATTTCAGACCTTAAAAGTTCACAATCTACATGTAGGCCAAGTTTCAGAGTATTTACAACTACAATAGGCTTTTCTCTGCTCTTTTCTTTACTTTTCCCTCTTATATTATGAGGTATTTTCTTAAAAAACGGAAATTTCAATAAAATTCTCAAAAGATTCAAAGATACAGAGTTATTTGCCTCTTTCAAAAAAATAGGTACCCTGTCTAAAGGAAAAAGTCTGGGCTGACAATTTCTGGATTTAAGCTTTTGAACAAACCTGAAACTTTGCCTGTTTTCAACTACTATCAATTGATTTAAGTCATGGTCTTCTGAGAGGACATATGCCAGTTCGTCTTGAAGCATTTCACAGGCAATTATGCTGAGTACAGGCATCCACTCACCATTCAATTACAAATACAAAATCGTTTCAATATTTTGATTTTGTCTAAATTTCCATTTTAAGTTCGTTATAGCAATCTTTAAAAATTTCCTGGTTACCATCATCGAATTCCAGAATTTCAAAATCAAACAAATCTGCAAATTCCTGAATAGAAGCATCGAAATTTTCAGTGTATTCAAGGCCAGTATTAATCTTAGCAACTCTTTTGTAACCAATCATTTCATGAGTCTTTTTCATTAATTTCAATGCTTTGGCAGGGTCTTTATTTAGCTTATTCAGATCAAGTAGTTCCTTCCAGCCCTTGCTGTACATGGGAGTAAAGAGGTATGTTCCAGCATCACTGACACTTTTGAGTATCCTCAGATAGTTATTGACTCCTCCCACAGTAGCCCCTATGCAGTCATCTACAATCCTGTGATCTTTATCTTTAAGAATACGTACTGGACATGAAAATGAACTATTTTCAAAATCTTTTTCAACGTCTCCCAATACATTTCCACATAAACCGTAAAAGAGCAAAATTCCAGAAGAAAAAGGAGCAAACACCTTGATGGTCTCATATACCTTAATTTTCAGCTCTTTAGGACTTCTATGAAGACCCAGTTCCATCAGATCTATCATAACCTTATACTTCTGAGATTCACTTTTGATTTCGGGAAGTGAAGAAATATCTTCCAGAGAGAGCACTTTATACTGAAGGTTTACCTTATCCAATTTTTCTACGAATTCCCGGATATTTTCATTATCAACTACGATGATCTCATCAATGGAAGAGTCATTTTCAAGAATCCAGACAATTTCGTCCTGCATTATCTTGCATGAAATAATACTCATAGTGGGCATTGAAATACCTCCTCAGAATATCGGGCGGTACTTGGACAGAAATCCGGCTAGCTATAATAATAATTCATGAATTGAGCTTCTTCAAAAGCCATGCCATATTCTGGCCCAGAGTCTGCATGGTTTGAATACCCTCTTCGTCTTTTTCAACATCCCCTTCGGCAAGCCCGATTCCCATATTCCAGTAGCTTGATCCTGGGATTATCATCTGGGAAATCGTGAAGAAATGGTTGATGGAGTCAAAAACGTGAATTGATCCTGCTCTTCTTACTGCGACAATTGCTGCTCCTACTTTATGTTTAAACATTTCGTTATTTGCTTTAGCAACAAAACCTGCCCTGTCGATGAGTGCTTTAAGTTCTGGAGTCAAATCTGCAAAATAAGTAGGCGAAGCTAGAATTATACCATCGGCTTCGAGCATCTTTTCAATGCATTCATTGACGATGTCCTTGTCATTTATACATTTTTTATCCATTTTTTCGTAGCATTTTCCACAGGCTGTACAGCCATGGATTCTTTTTCCTCCTACCTGCACAACTTCGGTTTCTATTCCATCGTTCTCCAGCTCTTCTAGGGCGTACTTTATAAGAGCGGCTGTATTTCCCTCCTTTCTCGGACTTCCATTAAACGCGACAACTTTCATTTCTTCATTCCTCCAATTGTTACTACTTTCCCTCATTTCTTTTACTCATTTTTCTCATTCTTTTCTTTTCAGATCTTTTCCTATTTCCCAGGCAGCTCCGGCATAGTCCCCTACAGTCCAATAGCTGTTGTCAGGCATGGTAAGAAGCAGGGGGTCCATTTTCTTGATATCTGGCTTTCCCTGAGTTAGGTAGCTTTCTTCGGAATAAGCGGCAATAATTTCCCCCACTAAAAAGTAATGTACCGGCAACTCCAGAATTTCAGTCAACCTGCACTCAAGGTTTAAAGTACACTCTTTGATCATGGGTGCTGTTTCCAATTCCCCGTAGAATACTTCAAAAAGACCGGATTTATCACTCTTTTTTCCGGAAACAATCCCACAGTAATCGGTTTCTCTAATCATCTCGGCACCGGGAAAATTGATGCTGAAACTCCCATTTTCTTTTATACCCTGCGCAGTATAACGGGATTTGTGAATTCCCACTCCAATCATTGGAGGGTTTGAATTCACGCGGGTAACCCATCCCAAGGCCATGAAATTAGCTCTTCCTTCAACATTGGCCCCTAGAAGAGTTACTGGCATAGGGTAGACAAACGCATTGTTGTTGACCTTGATTTTCTCTGTCATAACTACTTTCCCCCATACGATTTACTTATTCATTCCTGTATAGAATTTTTATACTAGTTTTTCCAAAAATCCTTGTGAATAAAATTTTAAGAATGAGATCGATCAACCGCATCTGGATAATTACACCTAGAAACCAGAGATAGTTAAATAAAATTTGAATAAATCACACCGGTAAATCACAGTCAAATAAACCAAAGTTGAATAAACTATAGCCAGATAAATCACAGTGTTTTCCTGTACACATTAACCTCAGCTTCTTTTTCAAGATATTCTGAAAGCAATGGAAATATTTCTTTAAAATGACTGGAGTTTAAATGCTGATCAAGGCTTTTTTCATCTTTCCACTCTTCTAAGAA
>DASXVB010000271.1:0-23415 GCA_036504475.1 Methanosarcina sp. | reverse complement strand
GTTACCGTTCGTTTTTTGATCTTCCTTAGCTCTTTTTGCTGCCTTCTGTTTCTTGGTCGCCAAGTTATGAACCTCCGAAAATCATTTTTACAAATTAATAATACGAAACACAATCTATTCTTATTAAAAGTTTCACATTTTCAGAATTTAGATCATTTATTTACTTTATGAATATTCATTTTTTGAATATGGGATAATAAAACGAATTGAGGAGATTTAAGTGACTTTTACCGAATAATTGACATCATCATCAGAAAAAATTGAATAGAGAAAAGGAGATTAAGCAACGGGACGGATAATAAAAAGTCAACTTTCACCTCCATGAACTTTCACTTTTGTGAAATAAAAATGCATACATATAATGCATCTTCAGGAAAAATGGTTTTTGATTCAATAAGGGGTTTAATGATGTCTGCAAACCTTGTCTTTCTACCATTTTAGAATTTTGGAGTTGGAAGAATTAGGGCTGAGCCCCCAGATTGAACTGAAAATGGAGTTTGGAGTCATAGTCCTTTGGAGTTATAGTCCTTTGGAGTTATAGTCCTATATTTGGGATAAGAATCTGTGATTAACAGAAAGTAGTCCTGAGTTTTGGTTGGGTGGGGGTCATGCATTAGAGGGATCAGTTTGAAATTACATATTAAATTTTTTAACAAACGTTTTTTAATTGAAGAGAATGAATTTTGGCTCTTATATCCGGAGTTTTCGGAGTATTAAAAGAAGTCTGTCGGCAGTTCTGCAAGTAAAAAGTTTCCCCGAAATGTGTTTCGCTTTCATTTTGGAATGATTTGAAATAAAGGTATTGACTTCTTAATTCGGAAAATTTAATCTTAACGTTATCGATATCAAGAGACATTTACGAGGGTGAATAATTCGAAAAAATCGAGATAGAATCGAAATATTATTGAAAAACAATGACGGAACCCAAAAAACCTAAAACCCCAAACTTTTTTTCAATAAAAAAGTTTAAAAAAAATAAAACTTATATTCTGAATTTTTTTCTTTCTTTTTTCATACATTTCTATTGATAGAAAGAAATGTACGCTATGCCAGATTCATTTTTAAAACTTTTTTTGAAATATTTTTTAGGTTTTTTGGGTTTCAATATTGTTTTTATTAATATAAAATTGGGGTTATTTTTAGGTTTTATCTTGATTTTTTAGGTTCTGATATTGAAAAATATAAAAAATCTATCGTTTCTACTCGAAATAATAAATGATGGAAGTAAACCTTCCTTTCTATTTTCCTTCTCTTCCAATCTCAGCATCCACACATCAAGTCAAATTGTATCCCATGAATTGCAAAAAAATCTCAATGTTAAAACTCTTTTTTATACCCCAATGACTCTAATTACTGTAATACTCAAGGGGTTAGACGATATTGATTTTCCCCCTCAAAGTGAAAAAAGAATATTTTTACAACGGAACCGACAAATCAAGTATCTGAATAACATTATAGAGCAAGATCATAGATCTATAAAGCGAACTATTAATCCAACGTTAGGATTTCAGTTTTTTCGATCTGCTAATAAGACTTTAAAGGGAATTGAAGCTATGAACATGATTAAAAAAGGACAAGTCAGGAATTTAAATTACTCTCCTCTTAATGAAGTTAAATATGTTAATCAATTATTTGGAATAATTCTATAATATTGAGAAATCTTATTGAATATTTTAACTTTTGTTTATTATCCATAGATTTACAGGCTTATTCTGAGATTTTTTGCAACGGAACCGATGAAAGACTCTAATAGTGAAGCTTCACCGGTCCCTGTGACAGCTCGTAACGTTGACGGATTATTTAGACTATGTGAGGCGGCTGCAAGGATGAGACTTTCTCAATTTGTTGAACGCCAAGATTTGGAATTTGCTAAAAAATTAGTTACAATGTCATTACATGATATGGGGCTTGATCCATACACAGGACGGCTAGATTCAGGATATAGTAATACTGGTATTTCAAAGATCAAGGAAGAAGCAGAATCCGAGATATTCAGGATACTGAAGCATGAAGAACCAGACAGAGAAGACCTGATTATAAGAATTTCTAATCACTTCAGAGTACCAGTACAAAACATCGATATGCAACTTAAAGAATTAGAGCGTCAAGGTGAGATCATGATTCTTGATGAAAAAGTACAACTACCTCTTAACTTTAAGAAAGTAACAAAGTTATAAGCAAAGTTCCAGTGGAAATACCCCCCAACAAGTTATGAGAACTTGGGAAGGGCTGTTTCCACTGCGCTTTTATTTTTTTTATAAGATGTGTGAGTAAGTATATATAGATACCATGAGATAATAGTACATTCAACGGAAGATTTATATACCAGTTTTTTGGGACCCCTTTCTATATCTCTATCTAGGAACAAAATACAATACATATATATGTATTGTATTATTTTTTACAATACACATAAGTCAGAGAGATAAAATAAAAAGAGTTCTCTTTTATAAAGTTGGTTTTTTAGGAATTTTGTTGGATTGATTCTAATCGTATTCTAAGCCCCTCTAAGCTCTCCTGCATTAAATCAATGAATCCCCACCAACTTACTAACACTCACGTCATGGGCTTAATATGTGGGTCATAATCAATTTAAGACAATCTTTTCATCTGGTTAGCCGGCAAAACCATCCAATACAAGGAAGCGGCTAAAAAATGTCAGAAAATCACCCTGATTTCTACAACCTAAACGAAGGTTTGAAGGCAGCTAAAGTACTAAATTTATTTAGAGATTAATGCACGAAAAGAGTTCAATTAACTCAAAAACAGTATGAAAAATTACAGTCTAACGACCCCTCAAAAGGCATTCGACTTACTAAAAAACAACATGGTGTATGGCAGGACAGGATTGAAACATTCGAGTACGCCATACAAATCCTTGAAGAGCTTAGGTATTTTGTTGAAATAGTTCCATTGGACTCATGTACAGTTAGTGAAGATACTGACATAGATACCTAGGGTACTCGATAGCAGACAACTTTGCAGGAGTGTTCAGCTAAGGATTTTGAATATATCATGGGGCGGCGAAACCGTTAAATAGGTACACATTGTTTTTATTTATGTTATGTAAGATATGTAACATAACGCAGTTGTGCGCCGGCACTTAGGTTTTTAATCTTTTACTAAGTTTTGTCGGGACTCCTTGTTAAAAAGATATCGTGGCTCGTTAGGATTCGGGGTATATGGCTTCCCTAGAACCCAATTATCACACTTTTTTTGTAAAACATGACGATAAAAGAGGACAGGCTATCTTCCGATCTCTATATTATATTATTATTTTCTAATACAATACATATATATGTATTGTATTGTGATTTAAGAAAGAGATATAGGGGTATTCTAGGAAACATCAAAATAGAAATTTAACCAGGTTACAATATCCTAATAAGAAGAAGATCGACATTGAACCCCCTGAAAGCACCACCTCCCAGGGAGTCGAAAATTAAAAACCTGCGTACTAACAATTGGTATTTGTTAGTCTGGGTTCGAACTATTAAATCGTTCTGTTCTTAGATCTGTCTGAAAATCGATTGAACAATTCATAAAATAAACTTGGATATTTATATAATTACCGGATAGCCAAATGTCAAATTATACCCTTGTATTATATTATTATATTTTCTAATACAATACATATATATGTATTGTATTTACGGTTCCGTTGCAAAAAATCTATTCTAAGGATAATAATAAAATAAAAAGGAAATTAAAGGTAGCGCCATGTTATCTAATTCCTTTAAATGGAAACATTTTGTAGGTGAAATTATCTTATTGAATGTAAGATGGTGTTCGTTTGTAGACGACGGGTTATTACTCACCGAAGTTGGTGTTTGTGAATGTGGAAGCATAGCATCAATTATGCCAACTATTCCATAAAGGAATTTTTTTCCCGAAAAACGTTTTCTTTGATTTTGCTTCAGGAACATAAAATTCTGCTTTAGTGTCTTTTGCTTTTGTTTCGACAAGATTGTCTAATTTATTTCCACGCTCTGAGCAAAAAGCATCACTTTCTTTAATTTCAGTACCAAATTTGCGGCAAAAACCCTTTTCTTCGGACTATTGAAGACATTGAGAAATCAATATTTCAATGTTCCGAAATGTTTTTTACCAGAACTTCCAAAAAGGCTTTTTTTCATTTCCAGAACTCCCACCACTTTTTCTTTTTTGCATCAGGACTCTCTATGACCCTCTGATTAAGAATATCATGAATATTAATAGCCTGAGACTGCATAGTGTTTGTAAGATTCTCAATTTGAGTATCCTTTTTTTCTAATTGCTGATCTTTGACTTTCAACTGCTCCTTCAAGTCTTGTACTCTTTCCTGATAATTATCATCTTTAACTCTCAATTGCTCTTCTAAACTTTTTATTCTTTCTTGAAGGCTAGCCACAAGCCCGCTATTAAATTTTTGCACATTATCCTTGCTTGTACCTTGCTCATTATCCAGAAGTCCCTCAAAGCCTTTTATGATCGCTTCGGTTATTGTTGCGTAACCTTTGCTCATAACCTGCTCATATAAATCTGCGGGTACGAACGCATTGATTCTCTTCTTTTCCTCAGCCATTTGTTTTGTTTATGCTCATGACTATACACAAAGTTTTCTATTCGACATAAGTATATGCTCATATATGCTCATGTTTTACCTATTGCTCATATGTGCTCATGTTTTACTCATTTATTCACGTAATGATTGAGCATATATAAGTCTTTGTTATTGAATGTTTATGAGCAAATAATGAGCATAGCTATAATTCTTATAATTCTTTTATTGTATTAATTTCAAAAATAGGCCTGAATTCCATTGGAATGAAATTAACAAATCGGTCATATTCGGCTACTTGTGATAACCATTGTTCTATCAGAGGTTATAAGTCCGCTATCCATGATAGATTTATACGAATGAAACATTAACACGTTCGTATTTTGAATTTTATAAAAATAATTAGCTTGGAAAACTACGTCCAAATGAGTGAATATCCGAACTTTGTTTGTCATAAGGTTCGTATTCAAAAATATCCTAAAAAATTAGGTTTTGCAACGGAACCGGGAAATGTATAGGCAATTTGAATTCACAGAACTTGGAGTACATTGCCAATTCACATAAATCCTAACACCAAAAAGGTCATAGAGATTAAACCTCTCTACAACTTATTCATGTTTCTCCTTAAAGCATGCCATAAAGTTTCACAACATCATCAAAATCAATTAAACCGTTTTTGTTATAATCAAATGAAGCAATAGGAGAATTTTGTTTTATCCAATCCATTTTGTCATAGTACACCATAACATCACTGAAATCCTGTACTCCATTTCCATTGATATCTTCATAAAGATCATCATGGTTAGGATCTGTTGGTGGATTAGTATAACCAGGGAGTACAGGAACTTCTAAGACAGTTATTGTAGTTGACTTTGAAGCATTTCCATTTTCATTGCTTACTGTTAAGTTAACAGTGTAGTTTCCGGCTGCAGAGTAAATGTGTACTGGATTTTGTTCAGTTGAAGTATTTCCATCTCCAAAATTCCATTTCCATGATGTCGGAACCCCTGTGCTCTTGTCAGTAAATTGCACTTTTAATGTTGCTTTTCCTTTAGTAGGATATGCTGAATAAGAAGCAACAGGAAATACTGGCTGCGCTGAGGAAGGAACTATAAACTGCCCGAAGGCAAAAGGTCTTAATCCTACATTCACAGTAGCTGTTACTTTGTTTGTAACTGTATCGATTACAGAAACAGTGTTGCTGTTTTGGTTCACCACGTATACTTTTGTTCCATCCGGTGTGACTGAAATTCCATAGGGAAATTCTCCTGGCACCGTGGCTATGATAGTATTATTGTTTGTGTTAATTACAGAGACATTGTTGCTGTGCATGTTAGCCACATATACTTTTGTTCCTGCCGGGTTGACTGCAACTCCTAAAGGACAATTTCCCACGGTCACAGTATCTACAACATTATTTGTGGATGTGTTAATTACAGAGACGGTGTTGTCCCAAGAGTTCGTCACATATGCCTTTGTTCCATCCGGTGTAACCGCAACTCCATACGGACACCATCCTACAGGCACCGTAGCTATGATAGTATTATTGGCTGTGTTAATTACAGAGATAGCGTCGCAGTTTAGGTTCGCTACATATACTTTTGTTCCATCCGGTGTGACTGAAACTCCATAAGGTTCACAATCTCCATTTATCTCGGCTACAATATTGTTTGTGGCTGTATCAATTACAGAAACATTGTGACTGGCGCTGTTTGTAATATATGCGTATGGAGCTGTGAGTAAATTATCTTGTACAGTTGATGCCAATGCTGTAGATGAAACAAGAATTACAAATAAGACGAGAGTTGTTAAAGCTCTTGAATAAGACTTTGCCTTAGTTTTCATTAATGTGTCCTCCGCCTAATTTCCCAACCGAATTAAATAAACATAAATCGATAAAAACGTCAATAATCAAAAATGTTGGAACAGATTACATTATAAAAAATTATAAACGTTTCGTTAAAAGGTTCTGTGTAGTCTACGGAGTCTGGGATAACTTTTCGATATGCATTGAAGTCAGTCCAAAAGTCAAACCCCGCAGACTACACAGAATCCCTAGAAGGTTGGAGAGTAGATAGTTTAGAACAACAATCCAAAAAAATATTATTTTTTAATATAGGGCATAAAAGTAAAACAACTTTATTAAATCATATAAATTGTAGTTTCTCCATGAAGATTTTTCCATATCTACATTGGTTCCGTTGCAAAAAATCCTAAAATTTGAGTAAAACATGAGTTTCACAGCATTTTAGTCTTATCAATTTAAATCTTGGAAGTATACCAAAGATCTACAAATACCGATTGCTTCTTCCAGTACTTTTTTTCACAAATACATAGATTTTACCTTAAAAGGTACTGTGTAGTTGACGGTTTTGATCTCCTAACAGATGTCACCAAATGCTGAAAAATTATCCCAGATCCCGTCAACTACACAGTACTCAAAATAACAACATTTTTATTCACTCAGTAAAATATTTGTATACATATTTAAATATATTTAAATAGTTGTGCAGTTACTACTTAATTGAACAAACTTTTCGCAATTGATCCTCTTAAAGTAAGTCATACACTCAAAATACAGTATAAAAAAGGTTAAAATAATATTGTAAGGATGAGATAATTCAGGCATGAAATATTTTTGATCATATTTTTTGTTAGTGGATCTCAAACGTATGCTGGTCAAAAATGATAAAGTTTTGTGACTTCAAAATTATATCATCATGCTTATCTTAGTGGAGCCATCGTCGCGAACAGTTTATTCAGCGTTTAACAATGACAAGATTAGGACTTACGTAGTTGAAATGAAAAAACCCTAAATATATCAGAAGGAGTGATATAATGGGAATAATCGATGTTTTAGCCTCTATTGATACAGAAACCATACTAAAGAATTACCCTCCTAGCCTTGACCCGAATAACCCTAAATTTGTACCAAATAACCCCATTTTAATATTTATGGTTACAAAAAAAGAAAATGCAATAGACGGACAGGCAGGAAACGAATTGACGTTGGGTGCGGAAACAGGTGACGTTATTCGATGGCGTGCAACGTCATTGTCTCTGAACTCAGACAGCGAAGTCATTCTCTACAAATTTGTTGCTGATCCCGGTCAACAACTGATTGATGACCCCAAGCCGCTTTCAATTACTATTAGTGATCCACTGCCTAATAAAAATGACCCTATTAACCCAACAACTCAAACCATACAATCGTATTTCTATAATTCAACAGTATTAAATCCCGGTAATCTTGTATATCACTTTTATTTTTTAATCGTAGACCGGCATGGTAATAAACTTGGGTATTATTGGTGGGATCCATATATAACAATAACCAGCTAATGAAATGATCAATTAGGATATATGGACTTGAGCGATAAAATCAATATACAATAAACATAGTGGTTTAAACTAGGCATAGACAGTTAAAGGCTTAATGTTATTGATTTATCAGGTCACGTACGCAAGTTATTGATTAATTTCAAAAAAAGAGTATATCTCCTATATTTGAGGAAAATGTAGAGAGTCTTATGCTTACGTTTTTCAATAACTCGCGTGCACGACCATTTATCATTAAACAGCGAAAATAGGCAGTGTTGCGATTTTGCTGTAAATTCTAAGTTAATTTTTTGTATACAGTAGAAAAAATTGATCTTTGGATATGGAATTTTTGACTCAAAAACTTTTTGAAATTTATAATTTTACATAACTTATGTTACACTGTCCGAAAATATGATTGATTAATGAATCGAATATAATTAAGACTTATATACTTGAACTGAAAAACCGTAGCATTAAACCGTTAAATACCCAAATTGTAACACCAATGTTGTTTATTGCAGCTGATTTCATACATCAAGTGCATAATTGGAACATTATTAAACACCGATTCTATTACTATTCTAGGTATCTGACTTAATTTAAGAGCAATAACGAACATCATAGGAACAGTTAGCTGATCCTAAGAACCCTCCACGAAATAAAGTAGGCGCTTTTTTTACACTATGCTTAAACATTTTTACAAGCATGCTCATTGATTTAGTTATAAAATAACTATATGTTGCAAAATAATTATGATATTGTTAACTAAATATATCTAGTTCTTTATTTCTGAATTTCATTAATAGACGAACAGAGTACTTTAGCATTTCAAGACTCTTAGTATAACATTTTGTCTTTCTTCTCAATCTTGCCAAAAAATGCCTCAATATGCTGTTATATCCTTCAACAGTATACTTTTCTGCTTTTGAAAGAGCAGTTGATGAATTTTTTCCCAACTCTATCAACAGCAATCCAGATCCAACAATATTTTTTTGTTACAGATATAAGTATGCATCTCATCCATTTCAACAATAGAGATCTCATTTTCACTCTTTAGAGCCTCTAACTTCTTACTAAATTTCTTTATCCATCTTTGGACAGAAACATGATTTATCCCTAAAAATCGTCTGATTGAACGAAAGCCTAAGCCTTCAAGGTAGAGTTGCAAAGCTTGTCTTTTAACAGAAGAGGAAAAAGCAGTTGATTTTAGCTCTACTGTATAGTTATAGCCACAATCATTGAATTTGTAGCGTTAACGTCTACCAACTATACTATTCTTTTTGTGATTAGAACTATTGCATCTGGGGCAATTTATAAAAAATTATAGGTTATCATTATACATATCTACATTTGTTTACCAATGCCATAATTATATGCTGCCTAAGTTATTTCATAACAATCTCTAAATTAATTTCAGAGATTTTTAATATCTTCTGGGATTGCAAAAATTTATCATTAATTTCACTAGCCATTGACTGTAATAAATCAAAAACCAAAAAATAATAAAAAGTTTCTATTTTTCATTTGGACAAGCAACGTCATTAAACTTGGGATTTGAGCCTCTTCTCCTCATAAAAGTTATTATGTAATGCAGATTTATTTGTTTTGGTTAAGATATGATCCATAGTAAATACGTTATTTTTGTTGCCGTTTCTGTAAACCTATGAATGTAAATCGAGATGCATAGGTGATTGCAGCATTCGTTCTAACGTTAACAGATTCCTTAACCGAATGTAAATGTTCTTGAATTTGAAGAGAAGACAATTAATGTGATTATTGTAATTATTAGGACTAATGAGATAATGCAAATATGAAATATTGGTCGTGTACGTGAGTTATTGATCAATTTCAAAAAAGCAAGTATATCCATCTTATTTAAAGAGAATGTAATAGAGTCTTGAATGTAATAGAGTCTTATATATATGTTTTCCAATAAATCATACCAACAGACAAAATATTTAAATTATGTTTTCTTGTTAATAGATCAAAAATATACAGAAGAGGGTAATATAATGAGCGACAAAATGAGCGATAATAAAGAAATAATCAATATTTTAATTGTAATTGATTCAGAAACCATACTAGATAGATACGGTACTAACAGTAATCCAGATCAACCTGTACAGATAACCCAACCGGACCTAATATACATAGTTACGAAACAAGCCAGTGTAGTATCTGGACAGGCAGGAAACGAATTGACATTTGGTGCGGGAACATCGAACACTATTGGAGGTATTCTATGGCGTGCAACGTCATTGTCTCTGAACTCAGATAACAAAATTATTTTCTACAAATTTACTTCTTTTTCCAGCAAAAATATAATTAGCACTCCAAAACCATTTTTGGATACTGTTAAGGTTCCGCTGCCTAATCCAAATGATCCTACTAACCCAACAATTCAAGAAATACAAATGTATTTCTGGTATTCAACAGTACTAAATTCCGGTAGTGCTACATATCACTTTTGTTTTTTTATCGTAGACCGGCATGGTAATAAACTTGGGTATTATTGGTGGGATCCATCTATAACAATAAAGGTTCCGTTGCAAAAAATCTCAGAATAAGCATGTAAATCTATAGACAATGAACAAAAGTCAAAATATTCAAGGAAAATATATCAATATTATAAAACTATTCCACATAATTGATTAACATATTTAGCTTCATTAAGACTAGAGTAATTTAGATTCTTAACTTATCCTTTTTTAATCATATTCATAGCTTCAATTCCTTTTAAAGTTTTATTAGCGTTCATGTTCAGAGACCTTCAGCAGTAAATTTGATTTAAATCTTCTGATATATTTGTAGGTTCCGTTGCAAAAATAATTTTTCTGTACTTTGAAGTTATTCTTCTTCCCTTTAAAGGTCATTTCTTAGAACGGCAGTGTTGCAATTTTTCTGTAAAATCAAAGTCAAATATCTAGATATTCACAGATATGTGAGCAAAATGCACAGGTTATACAATTAGGGATAACCCCAACATTCGCACAATGAGCCGCAAATTCGACAAAAAACAAGCTCGGGAAAAGGCATTTTTTAGCAGCTTTAACCGAGTTTGAACGAGAACTCATTCGCAAACAGATACGCTTTAGATTGTCTAACTTCTAGTCAAAAGGCAGGCTCATGCTATCGTTTTTATGACCCATCGCTTATGTCCTTAGGCTCTTTTTGCGGCTGGTTGCACAAATGTTGGGGTTACCCCAAAAAGGACCATAAACACTTTACTCTGAAATTCACTATACTTGTATTCGAATTTGTGCATAAAATTAGTTAATCGAATACAAATGAAGTAAATTTATAATTTCGGCATAATATTATTTTTTGGATGGACTCAAAACATATTTATACTTTTATATTTATTTATTAACAATAAGTATTGATAAGAGTACCTAACCGTTGAAGCAACCAAATTAATATCGGTTTCTAATTTAGTTCATGAAAGGTTATAACTCTCATAAAATACACCCTAGCAAATCGTTAATGAAAAATGAAATGGATTTTTATTTAATATTTTCTTCACTTTTTTACTTCTTATTTTTTTCCAAAAATATAAGATGTTACGATCCTAGATTGCGAGTCTACTTAAATAAATTTGAAAGTGTATAAGTCTCGAGGAGATAGAAGAAAACTGAATTATGTAAAAGGATGAATTAAAATGTGCGATTTAGATAATTTTAATAATATGATTTCAAGAAAAAACGACGAATATGAAAAAACAGTTGAATATTATAGTTCAGCTGAAAAGAGAAAAGAGAAGAATGAAAGAAAAGGGATTTTTTTTGAAAGGGGATAATACCAACGTCACTGTCATGAAGCGCAACCTCTCGTAAATGCATATCGCGGAATATACAAGATTCTGACAAAGGTATTGTCAAGTCTACGAGAGATACAAATTATAGGGTTGTCTGTAGCTGGAAATAATTTGTATCTCTCGTAGACTTGACAGTGCCTATTTATCAATTCTTACTATACCATTTTGGTGAATTATACGAAAATATCCTACTTGTGACTATATTTAAAAGGATTTTGTTTTGTGGAAATGGAAGACACCGAAGGCAAAAAATGAAACGACACGGCAATATTTATTGTTCTTACTGTGAGGATAAATTCACTAGATGGCTTCAGCTTAAAATTCACATACAATTAGCTCATAAGGGGCTCGAAGTCCCTCAATGGGTGCTTAATGAAATCAAATAATTTATTTCTTCCTGATCCGGTTAAAATAATCAGCCTGGCAGCTGCAGGCATGATCTAAAAAGGCCTTATTTCAAAAGTAGGAGTCTTATATAAAAATGGGATAATACCATGTTTGGATTGTAAATATGGGGAAACTAAAACGAGTCGTAAAGCGAAATAATTTCGGGATAAAACATGGTGGAATTAAAAAAGAAAATGATAAATCATACCGTATCAGCTTTTCAAGATCTTCTAACAGGGCACACAAATACATATTATTCGCCTGAAGATATTAGAAAAGCCAAACTGTTTTTAAATGTGTATGCAGAGAGAGATATGAACAGAGTAGTAATTATGCGAGAGCTGGGTCTTCCAAAAGGTACCATTGCTAAAATGGAGAAATTGTACAGACGATATAAAGAGGGTTCTCTTTGAACAAACGAAGCGATAGGGCAATTCACTAAAAATTCTGTAAAATCTAATCTAAGATACAGAGGTTTTAACGTAAAACCTATGGATAATCTGAAAGTTCCAGATTTCTGAAAAATTACAAAATACCTCTGATATGCAGAACTGACATAACTTTGGTAAAAACTGTAACATTAAAAATGTTATTTCTGCTTTATCGTCTGATTATTATAATAAAAATTGCCAATTTAAGGCTGTTTTTTCCACAATTGCCTATTTGTTTGTTTTCTCGATCATTACATACTATATAGGAATTTACTTGTTTCCTTCGATAAATGGGCCATCAAATGCAAAAATTCTATGATAAACACATAGGCACATTTTTAAGGGGCTGCTGATATCGATTTAAATAAGTGTTACTAAATAAAAAAAAGCCGTTTATGAAAAATGGACTCAGTCAGTTATAGAACCCTTAAATCAATTGGAAGTTTAGTAAAAACAAACAAATTGGCCCAATATCAATGAAGTTGCTACCTCAAAGTAGAAAGTTTTAAGTTTTAATCGACTTTGTATCCTATATCTTCAACCAGGAAACTCATGAAGCAGTGCAACGTGCCCAGAGATAGGATTATCATGGACCCGACCTCCGCTGCTCTTGGTTATGGTCTTGACTACGCCTACACCAACATGGAGCGTATCCGCCTTGCAGCCCTTATGGGTGACGAAGAACTGACCTTCCCGATGTCTTCTGGTACCACCAACGCATGGGGTGCCCGTGAGTCTTGGATGGTTAGCTCCCCACTTAAGGAAGATTCTGACTGGGGTCCAAGAGAATACAGAGGTCCTATCTGGGAAACCATCACAGGTCTGTCCCTTGCAATTGCAGGTAACGATCTCTTCATGATGATGCACCCAACACCGGGCGCAATCTCGAAACACTTTACTCAGACTCTCTGTGGCATGATCGAAGCAGAGCCAGTTGATATCTCTAATTGGATCAGCCAGTTGACGTCTCTGACTGAATTAGATTGAGGAGCACTGTACCAAATTATCTGTAAATTCATAAACTTAAATAGCGGTCACCTCACGAAAAGGAAAAAAAATAGTACATTAAAGATTTTGATTTAGTGTACTTGCGTGAGTATAGCCTATATTTGTTCCTTTTTTTGAGTATAATTTAGTATAACATAGTTCGATTTACTTTTAGCAAATAACAATTTACAAAAAGAAGTAATTGATAAATTCAAGTCAGCTGTAAACGGTTCAATATTTTAGCGTACAAATTTCTTTTTCTTAATTGTGACGTGACCCCCTGTTGCAAAAAAATCTGGCAAACGATGTTTAAACGTATTGACCATGTGGAGATTCTGCCAAGTAATTTCGACAGATCGTTAGTTTTCTACCAGGATATACTTGATTTTCGTTTGATTTCGAAGACTGCAGTACAGGCAGAACCACTTAAAGAAATCGCCTTTCTAAAGTTGGATGGCACAGTCATTGAATTATTGCATATGAAAAATCCTGCACCTATACCCACACCGATAACCGTAGGCTACCGTGCAATAGCCTTGGAAGTTGAGTCTATGGAAGCTGCAACTACTTACTTGAGTGATCGAGGTGTCGCTGTAACATGGGGGCCAGTAGATATGGGTGTATCCATCCGTGCTGAAATTACCGACCCTGATGGTCTGGCCATAGAATTACGAGAATGGAAGCAGAAAACGTGGTAATCCCCCTAAAAATCCAATTTTGCAGGATATTTTAATATACAAACGTTTAAAAAGTTCAGATTTTGAAGTACTACAAAACTAGATCTTTAAGAAAATACAGATATTTTATGGTAAAACCTTTGTATTTAGGAAATCAATAAATTTTAAATTTTATTTTTATAGAAGCCTCAAGGTACTACCGAAAATGAAATATTTCCTTATTAACCATAAGGATGCGATTTAGAAAAAAATGTAATATTTTTATGCTTTACTGTATAATCATGATTAAATTGAAAAGAGTAGGTTTGTAAGTGGATTTGATTGATTTTTTTTCCATAGGATTAATTTTCTTCACTATTAGTATATGCTTTTACTATTTTTTAAGAATATTAAAAAAATGGATTGTGTATATTCGCCGGTCCCAAAGTCTAGTATTTGTGGTTATTGTTTCGGCAGTAATTACTTTAGTATTTTATTTGTTGTTCTTAATTAGATCACAATTAAATATTTTCACTTTTTTTTTGCTTGCTTATTTTATATATATACTATTATCTGAATTATACCATACTCAGAATGAAGCAAATAAACCTTTCTTCCAAGATCCATTAGTTATAGGTATTATTTTTTCATTAATTATTGGAATTTTAGTACTATTTTGGCCATTTCAGCCTTATTATATTTTAATTAACAATACATCTTCAAATACAATTTCTCCTAATACAACTTTTCCTGTGTACAATTATTCATATGTTGATTACATCATTGATTCAAATAACACTACTGTATTTTACAAAAATGGGGAACCTCTTTATTGGAACAATACATCTGTACATCACTATGATTTTGATACAAACAATCTCTCTTATATTGGATCCATTGATTATGAAAATAATACAATCATGTTATCCAAACTTGTCAATTTTTCTGCAGTTAATGCTACATACATAAACGCTAATCTTCCTAATAAGAATAATACCACTTTATTTTTTAAAAATGGTAACCCTCCTTATTTTAACCTCGCTTATTGGAACAATACATCTGTATTTTTCTTTGAACTTTATGGAAATGACACCACTGTATTTTTTGTTCCTTTTACTCCTAGTTCTTCAAGCGGGGGTAGCGGTTCTTCTCCAAGCTGTGTTCAAAATTGTCCTACAGGCGAGATTAGCAGTAACTCTCCACCACATACTGAAGGTAATACTTATTCGTTTGACAATAATAGCTTTTTTAATCTGCTTTTTGACGTCATCTTATTAGTTATAACCTCCATATTTTTGATCTGTTTATTTGCGATTCTTTTAATTTATGTAGAAAAACAGAATACACAAATACGAATACCTTTGACCTTATCGGCCACGATTACATCTTGGAATGCAAACATAATTCAGTTAATAATAGGAAGCTTGTCTTCTACTATTGGAAGTGTGGTTGCCGTGATAATATTAATTTGGCTGAATCTTAAATGAGATACGACTATTACACGCTTGAAGTATAAAATCAATTAAATTGAAGGTTCTGTTGTGTTTTATCCCAAAATGATTTCGTTTTGTAAATTTGTCAAACGACTTTTTCAATAATAGACAGATTTTTGTAAAACGAACATGAAATTTTTTTAATAACAGGCTCAAACAGGCAGTGTACCAAATCTTATGTAAATTCTCTTTTTAATTATAGGTTTTGTGAATTTCCATAAAATACGAACCTTTATTTCAAAAAGTTCGTATATTGAAATGTCCTACAAAGTTTGATTGACATGAAAGTGCTTTAAAGTATTTTCATATTTTGTGCCTTTATTCTCTGAAATTCATTTTCGTTTGGCATGAAAATGCTGTCTTTTGTAGATAATTTCATTTGGTTGAGCCCGTTATTCTAAAATTTCATACTCTTTTTGTTGGGTAAAGCTACACAAGCTGTGACCAGCCGCAAAGTAGCAGGTACAGAAGATAATTTTCAGTATGATTTTCTCACCTTAAATTACTTTGTTGATTAATGATAATTATCGTGTTACCACTAATTTTAAATAGATCATCTGCTCTAGAGTAAATAGTCTAGAGTAAATGATCTATTCTTAATATAAAATATGCTAATGGTCATTTGTACGGAAATTGGTGATACTTATGCAATATAGATACGTGCCTAAGACTGGAGATAAACTATCTGCTCTTGGTTTCGGTGCAATGCGCCTTCCCTTAAAAGATGGAAAGATTGATGAAGAGCAGGCGACGAAACAGATACGATACGCAATTAACAATGGTATTAATTATATAGATACTGCAGTTCCTTATCATCAAGGTGAAAGTGAAAGGTTTCTTGGTCGGGCGTTGCAGGATGGATACAGAGAAAAAGTCAAGCTTGCCACAAAATTGCCAGAATGGATGGTAAAAACAAGGCAGGATATGGATATTATACTCGAAAACCAATTGCAAAGACTGCATACTGATCATATCGATTATTACCTTCTTCATGGGCTCTTGGGCAATGACTGGAAACGGCTTTACAATCTTGGTGTCCTGGATTTCCTCGAAAACGCTATGACCACAGGGAAAATACGAAACTGTGGTTTTTCATATCACGGGGACAGAAAAACATTCCGTGAGATCATTGATGCATACAATTGGGTCTTTTGCCAAATTCAGTACAACATTCTCGACGAAAATACTCAAGCTGGAAAGGAAGGACTCCAATATGCAGCCTCAAAGAATATCGCTGTATTTGTGATGGAACCACTTCGCGGCGGGACGCTGGCCACAAACCTACCGAAGGCGATTGACAGCATATATCAGAATACACCATTGAAACAATCCGCAGCATCGTGGGCACTTCGCTGGGTATGGAATCATCCGGAAGTTACTGTCGTACTGTCAGGGATGAATGAAGAAGATCACATTAAAGAAAATATCATTATTTGCGAGGATGCACTACCAAACTCGATGTCTCCTGAAGAACTTATGGTAATTGAAGAAGTTGTAAAAATATTTCAACAAACAACGAAAATAAAATGTACCGGTTGCGCCTATTGTATGCCTTGCCCTTCTGGGGTCAATATTCCAGAGTGCTTTAGATTATACAATGAATATGCTAAGGGCGAAGATGTATGGCAGATCTGCACGCTATATGGGGTGCTGCTTATTGAAGGACGCGGTACTCCTGTCCATGCCGGTTTATGTACAGATTGCGGAAAATGTGCGAAAGTTTGCCCTCAGCATATAGCCATCCCCGTAGAACTCAAAAATGTAGCTGAAACTTTAGGGTCCGAGACTGAAAAACTTCTTCCTGAAATCAGACAAATGTACCGACAGAAGCAAGATTAATGAAAGTGATACGATGGTATCTAATAAACAAAAAAAATTGAAGGGTGAATCCCAAGTAAAAATATCAGGAAACCGCGAACTTATACTTGCAGTTGCTCTTCATCTTTTTACGACTCAAGGATTCCATGCGACGCCGATTGCACAGATCCTTAAAGAAGCAAATCTTTCCACTGGAACCCTCTTCTACTATTTCCCCGATAAAAAAACTCTGATCAACGAGTTATATATTTCTATTAAAAAAGATTTGGCAGAAACTATTCTTGCCAACGATAACGCAAATCTCCCAATCTATGAACAGTTCGAAAGACTCTTCAAGACATATGTATCTTGGGGGATCGCAAACCCAGAAAAACATAAATTTTTGATGCAGTTCTCCAATTCACCTAATATCGGAGAAGACGTAAAGCGTGAAGCCCGCCAAGATTTCGAAAGACTACATGAAATGATAAAAGCCGCGATCAAAGAAGGGGTTTTCACCGATATACCCTATGCATTTTATTCAGTAATGATTGGGCAAATCCTCTCAGGAATTATTATCCTCATTGAAAAGAGTGATTCAAAAATGACCCAGGATGAGATAATAAAAAACTGTCTATACATGTTTATCAAGCATTGATAAATTCTATTATCGCTATTTCAATTAAGTAAAGTTAAGTTTTACATACATATTGTTCGTTTGGTTCCGTTGCAAAAAATAATGGTAGGAATTCATTGAAATAAATAGAAATTTAAGAGTATACATTATGCCAGTAATGCCTTTAAATGGAAACACTTTGCAGGATAAATCATCTTATTAAATGTTAGATGGTACTTAAAATATTCATTTTTTGGGTAAAGCCTCTGTATTCAAGGAAGGTAACACTTTACATAAAGTGTTGGGTTTTTAGCTGAAAACTCGGAAAACTCTTTTTTTTGACTGGAAAAAAGAAGGAAAACACAACAATTTCAATAAAGTGTTGCCTTCTTGAGTAAAAAGGTTTTACTATGAAACCTATAAAAACTATATAGTAAATTTACAGAAATTTTGTTACACTACGCTGTTTTTTCTTAAAAATAGTTCTTAATTACCTTTTTTTAGACTCAATCATCGACTTCAACATATTACTTTCACTCCGCTAAACTAATCTTTTAATAATTTTAAATCTTTTTTTATTGCTGTTATCACGATGCGTAGCGAGAGAGAACCAAGCAGGGCAAGTTGGATAAAATGGCAGAATCTACCTAAAGGGATCAGGAACTTTAAGCTGTTAAAAACGGAAGCTGTAAAGCATCTAGGGACTAGGGGTAGAGTTTTTATGACTTGGAAAAATGTCAACTGCCAAGAATGAATCAGGAAGCCGCTAAATCTTTAGTTTAGCGGTAGTTCACAATATGACATACTGTAGTTCAGTAGCGGGTTATAAAATATAGAAAAAGGAGGCAGAATAATGTCAATACAATTACCTAAACCTATTGAGATTTATATGGATTCGCTAAACACCAATGATAATACTGTTATTGATGTTTGCATGGCAAAAGAAGCTCATGTCCACGAAATCGGTGAGAACAATCATTTCAATGGGCTTGAAGCAATTAAAAAGTGGCGTGGGAATTCAAGCGCCGAATTTGAGCTGAAATCCGAAGTTACGAACGTGGCAGATTGTCATGGAATTATTATTGTGACTTCCCTAACTAGCGGGAAATTTCCAGGAAGTCCCCAATTGTTTTATTACTTTTTTACTGTCGCAAATGACCTGATTACCAATATTGAAATTGTCCCGGGAGAAGAGAACGTTAAAGTTTAATCAGAAACAAAATTCTCTTCTTTTTTTCTCTCGATTTTTCGTGTTCGTCGAATAAGGGTATCGTCCCGGTTTTAACGTAGGTGTACGCTAAGTAACGATTGAAGATTTTGGGTAAACAAAATCGATGAGAAGAGCCAGATTCGAGAAGTATTTTTCCTTCTAGTATGTTAGATTAATCAAATGTGTGAAAAAAGTATGGCAGAAGAAAATAAACACAGATGCAAATACTCACATTTTCAATAATCAAAAACAATCTTAAAGAGGTTTTCACATGCCCATACTGAGTATTATTGCCTGCAGGATATTTGAGGACGAACTTGCCCATATCATTTCGAATGATAGAGAACTGGAGCAGTTGATTGTGGTGGAAAGTAAGGATAATTTTGGGCTGCTCCATAAGCTCAAATCCGATAACTGCCTTCCCAGAACAGCGCCTCTGGACAAGGTTTCTTTTCTCTTGGGAAACGGGCATGGCTCCGGCTTGATGCCGATTGTAAAACCTCTGCTTACACTTCCTTTTTTCAGAAAAATTAACGAAAAGAAAAAGCTCAAAGCTGCTTATAGGGTGACAGTGGTCGTAAATCTACTTAAGCTGGGACTTCACGACGATCTTGATATCCTTAAGTCTGAAGTCTGCAAAAACATCAAAGAAATGGCCTTGTTTTCGGATGGAATCCTCCTTTTTTACTGCAGTTGCGGAGAAGCCTTTGAGGGTCTGGAAGAGGACTTTTCGGAATTAGACTGCCCCTTTTACTGGCTGAAAGACGGAAATGAAGAAGTCGTGACAGACTGCATAAGCGCCGCTCTTGGGGGAAATACCGTCTACGATGAAATCATGTACGCCTGCAGGGGGACTGGCGCCCTTTACTTCACGTCCATGTGGGCTTCGAGCTGGAAACAGATGGGAGAAGAAAGAAAGAGATCCAGTAATTTCAAAGATAATTTCCTAAAGGATCCTAGATATTCACGAGTTGTAAAAATCGATACCGGCCTCTCATACGACCCTAATTTCCATAAAAATGTCAAGGATTTTGCCCGCAGTTTCGACATGGAAATTGTGGAAGTAAAAGGAAGTGTGGAACTTGCAGAGAAGTCCTACAGGGCAGCCAAAAAAGGTGTTATCCAGCAAACTCTAAAAATGGTTACATAACTTACAGGATATTTTAGATACCATCTAACGTTTAGTATAATGATTTCTCTTCATTTTTACAATGATGATCATAATTGGACATTTACTAACAGCAAAAACGAAAATCATTAAAATTTAAAAATAATTATTTTTGGAGTTAAATACGATGGAAAGGTATGAGAAATTTATCGATAAGGCGATAGAACTGGGTGCAACGGATGCTAGAATTATAAAGACTGAAAGTATTGTAACGGCAGCATGGGTTCAATGGAAGTGCAGGTATGGATGCGGTAATTATAACAGCAGCCTTTGCTGTCCTCCGAACTCACCAACGTACCACGAGACTAAAGAGCTCATTGATTGTTATGAAAATGCAATCTTAGTGCATTTTGCAGGTAACTTTGATAATATGACATTAAACCCGACAGAGGTCATCACCATGCTCGAGCGAGATATCTTTCTATCTGGATATTATAAGGCTTTTGGGCTAGGTGCAGGTTCCTGCGAACTTTGTGAGGAATGCACAATGAAAAAGTGCAGACATGCTGAGAGTGCTCGACCATCGATGGAAGGCTGTGGCATAGATGTTTTAAATACAGCACGGAATAATGGATATCATATTGAAGTATTGAAGGATAGATCCTCTGAGATGAGCATATACTGTCTCGTACTCATTGAATAAAAGACTTATATTACTTTTAAAGTGCAAATCAGTTAATCAATAGTTTTAAAAAGTAATTATTTGTTTTGTCTCCTAACTTTGACAGTTCCCACTATTTTCATCAATTTTTTCTTTTCTCAATTATTTGGAACAGGTTTGATACTCATGAAAAAAAAGCCGAATAAATAAAAATACAGCTGGCTGATTGAAGCAATTATGGATATGATCGGAGGCAAATGTAAAGCTCTTATTATCTACAACCTTAAGGATGGAAAATTACGATTCAGCCAGATCATAGACCGGATGCAACACAAGATTACACCGAAAACGCTGACAAAGGAGTTCCGCGAAATGGAAAACGATGGCTTCATTATCAGAAAGGTTTACCCTCAAGTCCCGCCAAAAATGGAGTATTCCCTTACGGAAAAAGCCCAGTCTCTCATGCCGATACTCGATGATCTCTGTGACTGGGGATCCAAACATATGGCGGATGACATCGAATTCAAATGCGAGGAATAATTTATTTCTGATCGGGTCACGTCACGAACGGGTTAAAATCGTACGCTAAGACCTTAAAGCGATTACAGTTAACTTGATCGATTTCTACTTTTTGTAATTTGTTTTATCCTTAAATTATTTTACTTTGAAACTTTTAGTGAGTTATATTTGAACTAATTTCATAAAATTCGAAACTACGAGTATTTTTCGATATCAAGAACCATATAAAAAAGTGCCTATGTGTTTCTCATAGGATTTTTGCATTTAATGCCATGGGTTTATCGAAGGAAACAAGCATATTCCTATATTCTCTGTAACAATTGAGAAAACAAACACATAGGCAATTGTGGAAAATTCAGCCCAGAAAGGGCAATTTTCTTTATAATAATCAGACGATAAAACAGAAATAACATTTTTAGTATTACGGCTTTTAGCAAAGTTATGTCAGTTCTGCATATTGAAGGTATTTTGTAATTTTTTTGATATTTATCATTTTACAGAACTTCGCGACACTACCATATTTAAGGAAAATGTACCAACATTATACAACTATACCAAACAATTGATTAATGTATTTAACTTCATTAAAATTAAATTAAAGATCATTTACTTGTCTTTTCCTGATCATGTTTATAGCTTCAATTCTTTTTAAAGTCTTGATAGCTGTATAAAAAGATTGAAATCCTAACATTGGATTAACTATTCGCTTTATACATCTATGACCCTGTTCTATAATGTTATTCAAATACTTAATTTGCCTAAGGCCTACGTTTTTAGGTAATATTTTATCATTTTTCAGTTTATCTATAGCAGGTGGATAAGCTGGATTCTTATCAACTGTTATTACTCTTGGAATTTGATTATGATTAGAACTCAAAGCTTTCTTAAAGAATCTCTTCGCTGCTTTTTGATTTCGTTTTGTACTTAGCATAAAATCAACTGTTTTTCCTTCTGAATCAACTGCTCGGTAAAAATATTTCCATTCACCTTTTAATTTGATGTAGATTTCATCTACTCTCCAAGAGTAATTAGTTGGCTTTAAGTATTTACGTACCTTCTTTTCTATTTCAGGAGAATATTGATGCACCCATCTCATTAGAGTAGTGTGATCAACTTCGATTCCTCTTTCTGCCATCATTTCATCTAAATTTCGATAACTTAATGAATATTTTAAAACCATCTTACGTTTAATAAGATGATTTCTCCTTCATAATGCTTCCATTTAAAGGAATTAGATAGCATATTATCGTTCTATTGATTTCCTCCTTTTTCAATTGAATCCTTATTATGAATTTTTACAACAGAATCTTTATGCTCTCCCGTATTTGTCTTTAAGCCTTTCAATATCGTCTTCTCCAAGATAGTCTCCCTGTGCGATCTCAATAAAAACAAGGTTTTGACCTCCTATATTCTTAATTCTATGTACCTCGTTTACCGGAAGATCAACTGAATCTCCTGGAAGAAACCTGATCTGACTTCCGTTTTTGGTTACAAGTCCCTCTCCACTGATTATATACCAGTGTTCGCTTCTATGAAAATGGCGCTGGAGTGAGATTTCACCCTGAGGAATGACCGTAAGGCTTTTGACTTTGTACCCGGGCTTTTGAGTAAGCACCTCATAGTGTCCCCAGGGCCTTTCTGACTCATGTTTGCATTTCTGACTCATGTTTACATTTCTCCAGAATTGTTTCGTACACCTTGATGTAATCATCTACCATCTTGTCAACAGAGAAACGTTTTTCCACATTTTCCCTGCATTTTTTGCGGGATATAGAAACAACCTTTTGCACAGCCTCGGCGGTTTCTTCAACGCCGTTAACCAGAAATCCAGTTTCTTTATCCCTTATTAGCTCAGGCATTGAACCCCTGTTCATT
>DASXVB010000270.1:0-9751 GCA_036504475.1 Methanosarcina sp. | reverse complement strand
TTTGTGATTTTTATCTACGCAATCAGTTTGCGCAGGATCATATACAAGGTATTTCTTGTATATAAAGCTTTGTATTATGCACCTCAACACAATCGCATTGTGAGAGGGATTCTTACAAGGCAGTTCTAGTATATAAACATTCTCCCAAAAAGGAGTTGGAAGAATTTTGAAAGAAGGAAAGGAGAATAGTTAAAAGATTTCAAAAGAGTTGAACTTTCGAATCCTTAACTTTGTCCGTTTTTATGAGCCATTGTCCAAAAACAACGTCTCTAGATACCACTTATATTCGTTTTTCAGATTCGTTTTTTGGTATCTTTAAACTTCGTTTTTCAATTCCCGTTTTTCAACTTTCGTTTTTCATTCTCTTAGATGTCGTGTGACACCTTGAGAAGCAACCCTAGAATGGGGTATCTAGTATAAATAACTTTCTGTCAAAAACTTGAAACGCAAAACGTAAATTTAAACATTAAAAAACTCTCGTGGGATTTATATACTAGAAATCTACATTTAAGTAGATGATTATTATGAATGTAAGAACTGAAAGAAGGGATCGATTTTTATATCGAACCTATGAAGAATAAAAAGGTAACTGTTTTTGACACAACACTGCGTGACGGAGAACAAACCCCTGGGGTATCTCTAACTTCTGCCCAGAAGCTGGAAATTGCCCATCAGCTTGATAAACTCGGGGTAGACATTATAGAAGCTGGATTTCCTATCTCATCAGAAGGAGATAAAGAATCCGTAAAATCGATTTCTAATGCCGGGCTGGACCTTGAAGTATGCGGACTTGCTCGTGTATTGAAAAAAGATATTGATGCTTGTTTTGAAAGTGATGTTGGACTTGTGCATACTTTCGTCCCTACTTCTGAAGTACAGAGGACATATACCATAAAAAAGAGCCAGGAAGAAGTTATTCAAATGGCTGTGGAAGCTGTCCAGTACATTAAAGATAACGGGAGAAGATGCATGTTTTCTGCAATGGACGCTACGAGAACCGAACCTGAATATCTCATAGAGGTTTTCAAAGCAGTGCAGGAAGCAGGATGCGATATTATTAACGTGCCAGATACTGTTGGCGTTATGGTTCCATCCGCAATGTACAGGCAGATAAAGGATATTGCGGCTGAAATAACGATTCCTATTGACGTACATTGCCACAACGACTTCGGGCTTGCTGTAGCAAACAGTCTCATGGCAGTTGAAGCAGGTGCATCTCAGGTTCAGGTTACAATAAACGGCATAGGTGAAAGGGCAGGAAATGCCGATCTTTCCCAGACAGTCATGAGTCTGACCTCAATCTACGGGGCAAAAACTAATATTCGAACCGAGTATCTTGTAGAAACCTCGAAAATGATTGAAAATTATACTGGAATCAGACTGCCTCCAAATACACCTGTTGTGGGCCAAAATGCCTTCTCCCATGAGTCAGGAATTCACAGCCAAGGAGTACTCGAAAAATCCGATACTTTCGAACCTGGAATTATGACTCCAGAAATGGTAGGACACAGGCGGCGTATTGTACTTGGTAAGCACACAGGTAAACATGCAGTCAAGCAATCTCTCGAATCTGCAGGTATAATCAGCAATGATAAGCAACTTGATGAAATCGTATCCAGAATTAAGGAGATTGCAAATAAAGGAAAGCAGATTACAGATGCGGACCTTTACGCGGTTGCCTCTGCAGTGCTCGGGAAAGCAAGTTCTGAAGAAGAACTTATCAAACTCAAAGAAGTTTCTGTAATGACAGGAAATATCCTGACACCAACTGCAGTAGTCAAAGCAGATATCAAAGGTAAAGAAACCATTGCAGCAAGGACCGGAGTTGGTCCTGTGGACGCCGCCCTGAAAGCTGTAAGAGATATCCTGGGAGAGAGTAACCACTTCAGACTCCAGGAGTTCAGGATCGATGCAATTACAGGAGGAGCAGATGCCCTTGCAGATGTATACATAGGCCTTGAAAATGAGAAGGGCAGAATTGTAACTGCAAGATCTGCAAACCCGGATATAGTTATGGCCTCTGTAGAAGCCCTTGTAAATGCTATGAACCTGCTGTATAAAAAAGAGTCAAAGAACTGAATTGATTAGGGCTGGTTAAAATTGATTAAAGAGCCCAAATGATTAAAAACGTTGAAGACAAAAAAATTGGATAAGGATTAGTTCCTGTTCATTTTTTGGGTCTGTATTCCATAAATCAGGTATAAAAAGTAAAATAAAATGAGATGGAATACAAACCCATGCCTTATCCAATTATTGATTCTCACTGTCACCTTGATTTTCCTAAATTCAATCGCGATAGAGAAGAGACCATTCTCCGAGCCAGGGGGTCAGGATTAGTCGGAATGATCAATTCTGGAATTTCCCTGAAAGGCAACCGCATTAGCCTTGAACTTGCGGAACAACATGATGATATTTATGCTACACTTGGTCTGAGTCCTGACATTGGTAGGGAAGGCGAGGATAAAGAGATAAATGCTATTCTTGCCCAAATTGAAGCCAACGCAGGAAAAGCAGTTGGAATCGGAGAAGCAGGCTTGGATTTTCAGGATTGTAAAACAAATGAAGAACGTGAGAGGCAGACTGCTGCATTCAAAAAAGTAGTTGAACTTGCGAAAGAGCTGGATAAACCTCTTGTAGTACATGCAAGGTTGGCTGAAGCGGAAGTTCTGAAGCTTGTCAGAAGCGTGGACACAGTTATTTATCACTGTTACAGCGGTTCTGTTGAGACCATGAAGGAAATCGTAGATATGGGATATTATATTTCCCTGGCAACTCTTGTCTGTTTTTCTAAACATCACCATACTCTTGCAGAAGCTGTGCCGCTTGAAAGCCTGCTTCTGGAAACCGACAGTCCTTTTCTTTCTCCCCGCAAAGGCAGAAACGAGCCTGCCTTTATAGTAGATTCAGTCCCTATGGTAGCGCAACTCAAGAATATGGAGCCAATAGAGATTGCAAAATCAACGACTGAAACTGCTCGCAGGGCTTTTAATATATAAATTCTCGGACATATATCAAAAGAAAGTAATGAGCTGAAAAAATGAGCTGGGAAAATGCTAGAAGCTTAAGGAAGAGAATAAGAAAAAAAGAAAAAGAGGATTAAAAGAGGAAAAAACATGGAAGTCCGGTACATTTGCCCTACAGCTTACGACTCCAGCGTTTATCTGGTGAACGGGAAAGTCCTGATCGACGCGGGAATGAGTAGCGATCTAATTATTAAGCAACTGGAGAAATATATCAAGCTTACAGACCTGAAACTTATAGTCCTGACCCACTGCCATTATGATCATGCTGCGGCAGCAGCAGCTATTGTAGAAAAGAGCGGTGCAAAAGTCGGAATACACGAAGCTGATCTTGAAGGCGTAAATAACGAATACCTCAGCGTATCCACGATTTTCGGAGATCGAGCTCCTGCAGTCAAGCCTACAATTACATATGGAGAAGGAGATAAAATTGACATTGGAAATGGGGAGTACTTGGAGGTTATCCATACTCCAGGCCATTCAAAAGGGAGTATCTGCCTCTATGAGCCGGTCTCAAAAAGTCTTTTTTCTGGAGATACTGTATTTTCAGGCGGGAGTTTTGGAAGAACAGATTTTGAGGGTTCAGAACCTGAAAAAATGACTAGTTCAATAGAAAAACTCACAAAACTGGATGTAAAAAACCTTTATCCTGGACATGGAGCTCCCACAGATAGGGACGGGAACAACCAGATTATGGCTTCATATAGAATGTCAAAAATGATGATGGGCGAATAAAAAGATCCATCCCGACTATCGAGGAAGATCGCCCATTGTGAAAACAGTTCCGATATCTGTTTAATCAGAAGTTAAAAGAACGAGGAGCTTAAAAGCAAATTATGGCTAAAAATGCAGCAATTTCAAAAAAAGGGAAGAATTTGAACTCAGAAAAGCCGAATAAAGAGGGATCGGATAGAAAAAACGGTTTTTTTGTCCCAAAAAAAGCTGAAGTAAGGCAAAAAACAAAAGAAAGAGTTGAGTCCAAAAACAAGCCCAGAATAAAATCTGAAAAAGTCGAAGGAATAAAAATCGAAGTAAAGTTCTCAGAATTAAAGTCCAAGAACGGAGCGGGAAAAAAACTGGGAAAAGGTCTCGGAGCCAAACATGAGAAGATAAAAAGGAGAGAAAAATCCGCTTCTTCCCGCATACCTATATCGAAATTTCTTCCAATGAGCCCTGAGGAAGTGAAAGCTCGCGGCTGGAAAGAACTTGACATTATTCTGGTTGCTGGGGATGCCTATATAGATCATTCCAGTTTCGGCACAGCAATAATAGGAAGAGTCCTCGAAGATGCTGGTTTTAGAGTAGGAGTAATCGCCCAACCGCGTTGGGACAGCCCTGAAGACTTCAAAAAACTTGGAAAACCCAGACTCTTTTTTTCCGTAAGCGCAGGAAATACTGACTCTATGGTCAGCAACCTGACTCCAGGCCTGAAGCCACGAAATAAGGATGTTTATTCCCCTGGAGGAAAAGCAGGACTTCGTCCGAATCGCGCCGTGATAATTTACTCGAACAGGATAAAAGAGACCTTCCCTGAGGTACCTATAGTGCTAGGGGGCATTGAGGCTTCCTTAAGGCGCTTTGCTCATTATGATTATCTTTCGGATAAGGTGAGACAATCCATCTTGGCTGATGCGCCTGCTGATCTCATAGTCTACGGCATGGGAGAGCTTCAGATAGTGGAAATTGCAAAAAGACTGCAGGCCGGAGAAAATATCAAAAATATCAGGGATATTCCGGGTACAGTTTGGAAGATGGAAGTTAAAGCCTTAAAAGAACTCAAAGAAAGAGCTGAAACGCCAGATAACAGGCCGAACACACAGGAAAGGAATAAACAGGGACAAGATAAACCAGAACAAGATAAACAGGAGCAAAACAACCCTGAACAAAAAAATGGGAAAATAGCTGAGGACGCAGCTATATTTTTAAAGCAATATCTCGAAATTCCTTCCTTTTCAGATGTTTCCCAGGATAAAACAGCCTTTGCAAAAGCTTTTCGCATTTATTTTGCGGAACAGAACCCTGTTACTGGAAAAGGGGTTATTCAGCCTCACCCAAAAACCGTAATTGTGCAAAATAGGCCAATGCGACTCCTTACAGAGGCTGAAATGGATCATGTATATGAACTGCCATTTACTGGTGAAGCTCATCCTTTCTATACTGAACCCATTCCTGCCCTGGAAATGGTAAAATTCTCCCTTACAACACACAGAGGATGCTTCGGAGGCTGTGCTTTCTGTGCAATTACAGAGCATCAGGGACGCATGATTGCAAGCCGCAGTATCGAATCTGTCCTGCGTGAAGCAAAAAAACTTACAGAAAAACCAGATTTCAAGGGTATTATAAACGGAGTTGGCGGCCCAAGTGCAAACATGTACGGCATGGAGTGTAAAACCTGGGAGAAAAAAGGAGCCTGCCTGGACAAATCCTGCCTTTACCCTCGCATTTGCCCTGCTCTGGATACCAGCCACAAAAAGCTGCTTGAACTCTTACGCCGCCTGCGCGAACTTCCGGGAGTCAAGAAGGTCTTTACAGGCTACGGGGTACGCTATGACCTTGCTCTTAAAGATGAAGAGTACCTCGAAGAACTTTGTGCTTACCATATTAGCGGACAACTGCGGATCGCACCTGAACACTTTTCGAGGCGGGTCACAAATGCAATGTGCAAACCCGGAAGGGAAGTCTACGAGAAATTTACCCAAAAATTTACAGATCTCAACCGGAAGTGCGGTAAAGATCAGTACATAGTAAACTACCTGATGTCAGGACATCCGGGCTGTACCCTTCAAGATATGATAGAGATGGCGGAGTATGTACGGGACCATGGAGGCTATACCGAACAGGTACAGGACTTTACTCCAACTCCTATGACAGTCTCGACATGCATGTATTATACAGGACTTGACCCGTTCACAGGCAAAAAAGTATACGTTGCAAAAAATAAGAAAGAGAAAGCCATGCAGCGAGCCCTTATGCACTACAGGAACCCTGCAAATTACGAGCTTATATATGAAGCTCTCGAGAAGGCAGGAAGACTTGACCTTGTAGGTAATGCTCACAAATGTTTGATAAGAAGAAAAGAAAAGAAGAGTATGTAACTGCCTAATAATTGACATTTATAATATTTGAACCTTAGAATAAAGGTTAAATTCAATATGCTTTAATTGACTGAATATTAGGCGTAAGAGCATTTTTAGCATTGCCCCATTCACCAGTGTATGGATTATAAGTGCATCTCGGAGATTTTGCATAGAGATTTCCGGTGAAGCCATAGGCCCAAGGCCTGCAGTCGTGGCAGAGATAACGATACTCACAGTCTTTACATATTTCGATTTTATCTACTGTCAAAGCCCAGAATTTAAGAATGTTGTTCTCGATTATATCCTTCAAGCTTTGATTTTTGATATTGCCAGCAACCTGATCTCTAGCAAATACGCAAGGGAGGACATTACCTTCATTTGTGATAGCTACTTTACCGAACCAGCAACTGTTCTGAGATATGTTCCGTTCATAAAATTGTTTGTTAGCCACAAAGTTGGGAGCGGTCCTTATAGTCTTCAGTCCATACTTCTGTGGCCATTTCTCCATGCCAGACCCTCTTCCAGTCGGCCTGACAGGATCTGGAAACCTACTTTGAACACCTAGATGTTGGAGGTAGTAACTGGTTTCATCAAGCTCGTCCTCATTTTGTTTCATCGCTGTAGTTGCACATCTTGTTGGAACATCGTAAGCTAAAAGAAACTTGAGGCTGTTTAGAGTCTTTTCAAAGCTGCCTTTAACACCTGTGATAAAATCATGAGTTTCTGGCCTATAAGAATAAATAGACATGGCCACATTGATTCCTGCATGAGCAAAGTATTTTATCATTGATTCAGTCAACAGTGTGCCATTAGTGAAAATTTCTATTAACTCGAATCCTCTCAATCTGGCATATTCGATGAGGTCCGTTAGATCTCCTCTAAGAGTACATTCTCCACCAGTGAATTGAATCTTCTTGCAGCCCATATCAGCCACCTCATCAATCAACCTTTTGATCTCTTCCGTTGATAGATCAGGAACCTGCGTAGGTTCGGCGTCGGCGTAGCAGTGTAAGCAATGAAGATTGCATCTGGAAGTTGTCTCTATCCACAAAAAATCAAGCTGGGTTGATATTTGTTTATCAACTTTAGGGATATTGGGCTTAGGACAAGGAGATAATTGGATTAGACCTTGATCTGACAAACTTTTGACAAATGAAGATATATCTGAAGGCTCAAGTTCCAGTTCTTTAGCAGCCTCTAAAACTCTGAAACCCTTTTCACCTGATTCTATAATTCGCCTAGCAGATTCATTGATCCGATATATTCCCCCAGTGTGGAAATCAAGTATCAACGAATTTTTAGCTCCGTTGACCAGTTCCTTATCCTGAGGCAAAAAAAAATATTGATTGAGAATAGCAATACCCTCACTGTTAATTCTCATGAATTAATTTTTTCCTATTTTTTTCTTGAGCTCCTGTACCTCATTTGTAAGAGCTTTGACGGCACTAATGAGCTCTTCCGAGGAGTCGATAGGTCGTGGTGGATTAATAACTGTGTCCCTGAGATCTTCGAGATCAGGTTTACCAGGTATAACAACAGATGGTGTGCATATACCAGGTATATGAGGTACGCATATCTCAAGTATTGGATGACAATGCTTCAGAACCTCATCAAACGGCAGACATCTTTCAAATTGCAGATGATTCTTGTAAAACGGATCACATAACCTTAACTCGATATCAGAGGGATCCACCTTGACCTGATTAACCATAGATTTTAATTTTTCTGCGTTAACTAACTCTACATTAGGTTTCTGACTTTTTGCTTTATTTATCTCTACCATAGTATCTCTCCTAGAGTCAAATTCATTGTCTATATCCACCACCAACTCTCTCACTTGTTCTCTAACATTAACAGTAAATCAAATGATATTAGGTAATAATTTTTAGTGATAGAGTTAGAGTCAAAATAAGCAAATGGTGTTCTAATATAAAATACTTTCATACATATAAAAGTTATATAAAAAGAGGATAATATAAATACTATAAAATAGTCGTTTTTTGTAAAATATCCGGATTAATTATTTAGTCCTAAAACCTATAGTCGCGAGGCCAAATAATGCAACTACTCGATGAGTACAAAATGGTTTTTCTATTGCAACAATTACAGGCATGACTATAGTTATCTTTTTATTTTTTGATCGAAATCTTGAATTTCCAAGGAAATTTCAGTCTTCAACCTAACTTAGCATTCGAACTCTTCTGACATCAGTCATAGGTCACTTTTAATGGATTGTAACTATTTTAAAATTCAATGATTTTCAATTTTAAGTTTATCACTGATTTTGGCATTGTGTCGTAATGATGTTACACTTACCCCTATCACAGATTTTAGAGTTGAATCATTTTCAGTAACTATAAATGTAAAACAGAGATGAAAGGAAGGGAAGTAATCGTTTTATGACAAATAAATTACTTAAACGAAGTACTGATGATTAAATAGAATACATTTCAGGAAAGTAATCATTTTTAAATTTTTCTTCATAGCCCCTGACACTCACGCCAGAAAGCCCTGAGTTTTCCGCTTACCTGCCCACAGTAAGTGTCCAGAGACCTTTCCTTGATCTCAATTATTAGGTTTGCTTCACCATCCCAACTAAAACTGGCAACTATTCCGTTTCCTTCAAGCACTCCGGAATTTCCAAGTGAAACTTCGGTCCCATAATTCTGGAGTTTTTTCTTCATGCAGGAAAATACATCAGGAGTTACATTTCTGAATTTAATCCCCTGGCAGCCCTCAAGATCCAGTTTCCTTTCACCCATACTTCATCACAGAATTTTTCCTGGCGAGCCGTGGCACTCTTTGACAAATTCGCTTATTTTCCAGGCTGCAGTTTCGTAACTGACAATAAAAGGTTTTTTCTTGATTGTAATGATAAGTTTTGACTCTCCATCCCATTCAAAATCTGCCGCAACTCCCTGGCCAGAAAGTTCTCCTTTATTGCCCGGTGGGACAAAAACGCCCATATCTTGAAGTTTTTTTTTCATGCAGTTAAAACCAGCAGGTGAAACATTATGGAAAGTTATTGATTTCTCACTCACGATCCTGTCCTCCGAACTTACTTGCAATGCTTACATCTGACTATAGTATTCAATAACAAGAATCGTTTAGAAGATAAAAATTACTGTTTAAAAGATAGAAAGTTTGCTATTTTACAAGCTAGGAAGATAACAGCTATTTTTTCAAAGTAGTTATGTTTTCAAGGCTGGAAAATAATAGTTACGCCGGAAAATGGCCCTGAACTAAAAAACCAGTTAGGATAGAAACCAGTTAAGAAAAATAAGACAAATAACTGGAATCACAAATAACTAGACAAAAACAAACTACTCTATTGCCAGTGCTACAAGTTCGACAATATCAATAACTTCAATATCTCCACCTGCATCGCTGAGATTTCTCACACAGAGAGGGCAGGAAGTGACAATGTAATCAACGCCTTCTGGCACATCTTTAAGCCTGTTTCTTGCAAGCTCAAGGGAAATATCAGAATATCCTCTTCTTACCCCGCCTCCACCTCCACAGCAGCGCGCGTTTTCTTTAATGTTTTTCATCTCCTTGAGAGTACAGATTGCCTGGATAACCTTCCTTGGAGCGTCATAAACATTATTATGTCTGCCCAGGTGGCAGGGGTCATGATAGGTAACTGTAAAGTCA
>DASXVB010000269.1:0-8525 GCA_036504475.1 Methanosarcina sp. | reverse complement strand
TTCCTCTCGTTGGTAATGATTGTTATCACGCCTTTTCCACCACGACGGTGCGCTGGATACTGGGAGTACTCGGTTCTCTTGCCAAAGCCATTTTCAGTTACGGTCAAGAGGGTTGTTGTCTCATCAACAAGGTCAAGACTGACAACCTCATCATCTGGGCCGTCAAGAGTCATACCGCGGACACCTCTTGCGGTTCGGCCCATAGGACGGACGTCTTCCTCAGGGAAACGGATAGCTTTGCCTTTCTTCGAAACCATCAACACTTCCTTTTTCCCATTTGTAAGGAGAACTCTTACAAGCTCGTCATCCTCATCAAGGGTGACTGCAATTATGCCTGCTTTCCTCGGCTTCCTGAACTCAGAGAGAGGAGTCTTTTTAATCGTGCCTGCCCTTGTTGCCATAAGAAGGTAGTGGTTTTCGTCAAACTCCTTGACAGGGATCATGGCATTAATTGTTTCGCCTTCCTGAAGTTCCAGAAGGTTTACTATGGCTTTGCCTCTGGACTGCCGCGAGCCTTCAGGGATCTCATAGACCTTTTCCCAGTAGAGCCTGCCAAGGTTTGTAAAGAACAGGATATAGTTGTGGGTTGAGGAAATGAAGAGATTCTCCACGAAGTCTTCTTCCTTCATTTCCATGCCGATTATACCCCTGCCTCCACGGCGCTGCATGGTATAAGTCTTGAGCGGGATGCGCTTTATGTAGCCTCCGTTAGTAATTGTGACAACAACTTCCTCTTCGTGAATAAGATCCTCTTCTCTGACTTCAGAAGCAGCCGGCACGATTTTTGTCCTTCGGGCATCCCCATACTTTTCTTTGAGCTCCAGAAGTTCGTTCCTGATTATTTCGTATTTGAGCTCGTCACTTTCAAGGATTTTCTTGAGTTCCCCTATCAGCTTTACAAGCCCTTCCAGCTCCTCAAGCACCTTCTGAGTTTCAAGTCCTGTCAGGCGCTGCAGGCGCATATCAAGGATAGCCTTTGATTGAATCTCATCAAGTGCAAAATTCTCAATTAGGCCCTGCTTAGCTTCATCAGCATTTGCTGAGCCCTTTATCAGAAAGACTATTTCGTCGATGTTATCCAAGGCAATCTTGAGCCCGTCAAGAACATGGGCTCTTTCCTCGTTCTTCCTGAAGTCATAAAGCGTCCGCTTCTGGATAATTTCCATCCTGTATTCCAGGTAGATCTCAAGAAGCTCCTTCAGGCTCAGCTCCTTTGTTTTTCCGTCAACAAGAGCCAGATTGATTATCCCGAAAGTTATCTCCATTTGAGTGTGCTTATAGAGCTGGTTTAAAACAACCTTTGGATTTGTGCCTCGAGAAAGCTCGATAACAACCCTAATTCCATCCCTGTCGGACTCGTCTCGAAGGTCAGAGATTCCAATTATTGTCTTTTCCCTAACTAGCTGGGCAATATTTTCAATCAGCCTGGCTTTATTGACCTGGTAGGGAAGTTCTGTTACGATTATCTGCTGCCTATCTTTCTTTAATTCCTGGATTTCGGCAACGGCCCTAATCTTTACAGGGCCCCTTCCGGTCATATACGCAGACTTTATGCCTGCTGTCCCAAGGATATGGGCGCCTGTTGGAAAATCCGGCCCCTTGATAACGGTCATGAGCTCCGGAATTGTGATGTCAGGATTTTCAATAAGCATAAGAGTGCCGTCAATGACCTCTCCTATGTTATGGGGGGCCATGTTTGTTGCCATCCCTACTGCAATACCTGTGGACCCATTGACAAGAAGATTCGGGAGTTTTGCGGGGAGGACGACAGGTTCTTCCAGTGACCCGTCATAGTTTGGCATGAAGGGAACAGTTTCCTTGTCGATGTCTGCCAGCATCTCCTCCGAGATTCTGTCCATGCGGACTTCGGTGTAACGCATGGCAGCAGCCGAGTCCCCATCAATCGACCCAAAGTTTCCCTGTCCGTCAATTAAAGGATAGCGAAGGGAGAAATCCTGAACCATACGCACAATACTGTCATAAACGGCAGTGTCTCCGTGCGGGTGGTATTTACCGAGCACATCTCCCACCACACGGGCTGACTTCTTGTAGGCCTTATCATGCGTAATCCCTGCCTCTTTCATTGCAAAAAGGATTCTACGGTGGACCGGTTTTAAGCCGTCCCGAGCATCGGGAAGTGCCCTTCCGACGATTACGCTCATTGCATAGTTGATGTAAGAGCGTTTCATCTCATTTTCGAGAAGGATGGTAGTAACTCCACTACTCCTTTCTGGCTCTGGACCTTCGTCCTCCGGATCGTCTGAAGCAGGGTCGGATACGTATAATTCTAGTTTTTTGCCCGAATCTTCCTGTGTAAGGGCGGCTGAACCGTCCTCATTTTCCGATTTTTCATCTTTCCCTTCGGGAATAAGGGTAGACTGATACGATTTATTCAATTCATCTTCGGGTTTATTCTCGTCTTCATATTTTGCCATTTTTAGCCACCTCAGATGTCCAGGTTTACGACCTCTTTTGCATGCGTTTGTATGAAGTTCCGGCGTGGCTCAACATCATCTCCCATGAGAATTCTGAAGATCTCATCAGCCCGAATAGCATCTTCCAGGGTCACCTGTAAAAGGATCCGGCTTTCAGGGTTCATTGTGGTTTCCCAGAGCTGTTCTGGGTTCATTTCTCCAAGCCCTTTATACCGCTGGATTCCAAGTCCCTTTTCCCCGAGTTCTTTTTTCTTTGCTTCGAGTTCCCTGTCAGAGTGTATGTAGTACTCAGCTTTTCCTTTCTTTATGCGGTAGAGAGGAGGCTGGGCAATGTATACGTATCCCTCGTCAATCAGAGGCTTCATATAACGGAAGAAAAGCGTGAGAAGAAGAGTCCTGATATGTTCTCCATCCACATCGGCATCAGTCATGATAATGACCTTATGGTAGCGGGCACTTTCCAAGGTGAAGTCCTCGCTGACTCCTGTTCCAATGGCAGTGACTAGGGAAATAATTTCCTCGTTTTTCAGGATCTTTGCAAGTCTGGATTTTTCCACGTTCAAAATCTTGCCTCTGAGAGGCAAAATAGCCTGGAAACTCCTGTCTCTACCCTGTTTTGCCGAACCGCCTGCAGAATTACCTTCCACAATGTAAATCTCGCAAGCTGCAGGATTCTTTTCTGAACAGTCCGCAAGTTTTCCCGGAAGGGTACTGACTTCAAGAGCATTTTTTCTCCTGGTCAGTTCTCTTGCCTTTTTTGCAGCTTCTCTTGCTTTCTGAGCAAGGAGAGCTTTTTCAAGAATAACATTTGCAACCTTGGGGTTTTCCTCAAAGTATTCTGCAAGCCCATCAGTTACAAGGGAGTCCACAATTCCTTTAACATCGCTGTTTCCAAGTCTTGTTTTAGTCTGCCCCTCGAACTGGGGTTCCATGAGTTTGACGCTGATTATTGCGGTCAGCCCTTCCCTTACATCGTCTCCCGTGAGCTTTGCATCCTCTTTGGAAAGCTTGTTAGCTTTAATGTAGTCATTTGCGACCCTTGTCAGTGCGGTCTTGAAGCCGATAATATGGGTTCCGCCTTCAGGGGTATTAATATTGTTTGCAAAAGAGTACACGTTTTCTGTATAGCCATTCGTGTACTGCATTGCAATTTCCACTACCATATCATCTCTTTGACGCTCAAAGTAAATCGGGTCATGAAGGGGTTGTTTTTTGTTATTCAGGTACTTGACGAACTCCACAATTCCCCCTTCGTAAGTGAAAATCTCAGCCTGCCCGTCTGGGGTTCTTAAGTCCCTGAGGCTGATAGTAAGGCCCCGGTTCAAGAAAGCGAGTTCTCTTAATCGGTTTGAGAGGATTTCGTAATCGAAATCCAGGGTCTCAAAAATTTTTGCATCCGGCTTAAAAGTAGTCTTTGTACCTGCAGTATCCGAGGTTCCGATTTCCTGGACATCAGCCTCAGGCTTTCCACGGATGTAGCGCTGGAAATACTTCTTGCCTTCTCTTGACACTTCAACTTCCAGCCATTCCGAAAGTGCATTTACGACAGAAACCCCTACCCCATGCAGTCCCCCTGAGACTTTATACGTGTTCTTGTCGAACTTCCCTCCTGCATGCAGAACAGTCATTACAACTTCAAGAGCCGATTTTTTATGAAATGGATGGAGGTCGATAGGGATACCTCTTCCATTGTCCAGGACCGTCACACTCCCGTCCGGGTTGATCGTAACATTTACCCTGGTACAGAAACCTGCAAGGGCTTCATCAATACTGTTGTCTACTACTTCATAGACTAGGTGGTGGAGCCCGCGACTATCCGTGCTCCCTATATACATGCTGGGACGCTTCCGGACAGCCTCCAGGCCTTCCAGCACCTGGATGTGCGAAGCATCGTAAACCTGTTTATCACTCATCTTAGTTTATTCTCCATAAAAATCTAGTATAGTTATCTAAATCACGTAACATTATACTTTTTTTAAAAAATTCGCGGGGAAACTTTTATCAAAATAGATCTTAGAATTCGTACTGATCCTGTAAGCCTCTCAGTTTATATTAACCGAGTTTTATATTTTATTTTCATCTTTTTTACCACGAACCAAATTCAATATGCGCTCATACATTTTAAGCCTTTAGATTCCCTGAAAATTGCACAAGATTTTTCAATACCAATTCTCTCAAAACAGGTAATTTTTAGCATAATTTTATGCCCAAATATGTGCTTTTCATACTAATTTTTTAATACGTCTTTAGTTTAAATTAATATTTGCTGTTTCACTCGCAAAAATTCGTCTTTCACAGGGAGTCCGAACAGAAGTTGCGGCATTTAGACAATTTCTCAGCAAATCTTTATACACACTATTCCAGGGTATTATCAGACAGTTCAAAAAGTAATTCTTGGATAAAAACCAGCTTGGAATACATCCTGATTATCACGATACACGGCCTGAATGCCCTACCACACCAATCCCGATAGGATTTACTTGCAGTTTTATTTTAGAGCCAAATATTTCAATAATTATTTAGAATGTATCTATATAAACTTAACCTCGACTGTTGAGCCACAACCGTTGCGCCGGTTGATCACACCGAACACGTCGTTATTGGGGTTTTCGGTCAAGCCTTTTTTAAAAAGGGTTGTGATCACGCTGGATAGGGTTTGGGGAGAAGATCTTCAAACCCAAACGTTGCCAGAAGTTTTTGATCAAGCCTTTTCTCAAAAATCCGCTCTCTTGATTCAGCTCAGTATTTTCATTATAAATTAGCCCTCTTGAGCGAAGCGAAAAGGGCCCCGTCCTCCCGAGACGGGACTCGGGCGTCACAGCATACCTATGTCTTTGAGCCTATTGGGCAGGTATACTTCGGTTACGAAGTCCAGACCTTTGCCTGCAAAAGCCTGCTGTTCCGCCTTTTTCCCTATATCAAGCTGGAGCTGGATTTGTTCTTTCCAGTAGTCGGATTCGAAACGCGGGTCGGAAAGTTCGCTCCGCAGTGCGTTTATATCCTGTTCAGTAAGTTTGTCCGTCGAAAGTTCGTATTCAACTATATCTGAGGGCTGGAGGCCAAGGAATTTGGCTGCGGGGGTTGCCATGAATTCTGATAGATGAGCACTTTTTATAGCCCCGTAGGCAACTGAGGCATAGATTCTGTAGGACCATGGATCGCCATCCGTAAAAACAGCTACAGGGATACCTAATTCCTCGTTCATGCGCTTTATAATCCTGCGGGTTGATCGCGCAGGCTGGCCTTTAAGGTGGACAAGGATCGCATTGTAGGCTTCATCAAACCCGTTTTCCATCAAACGAGCGTACATACCGCCAGTTTCTATGGCAATTATCATGCTTGCATCATGGGTTTTGAATTCTATGTTTTCCACATTGAAGGGGATCTGGTATCCTCCTTCCCCCACGTCCTTCTGGCAGTGGATATTCCGTTCTCCGCGATTTGTCTGCTCTGTAATTTCAATGGGCCCGAACATAGTAGCTCCATCTTCTTCAGGGCGCATATGAAAATACTCCCTCTGAAGATTTGTCAGGAGTTCCAGGTCTTCGATCAGACGGTCACTCTCAGCCTGTTCTTTGAATTTTGCAGCTTCCCAGCCTTCTGAGATATAGTAAAGTTCTCGAAGTGTTGAACCGCGATTCTGGGAAAGGTGTCCGTTTATAAGGAAATCTGTCGCGTAAGTGGTCTTCAGGAGTTGGAATGCTCCTTTTACGGATTTTGCGCTCCTTTCACTTTCCCGGTCTCCGTAGACCCAGACATCGCTCTCATCGGAATATTCTATATTTGCCTTTGTCCGGCTTGGAAGGCTGATGCTTGGGACAACTTCATTTTCGAACTGGTTGTAAATTTTCTCTGCAAGCTCAAACAGCTTTTCCTTTGCCAGGGTATCTCTCTGAGTTTTCTTGCTACTTGTGTCTCTAGCCATTTTATACCCCCTTAAAAGCTTTTGCTCCGGTTACAAGCTCTTCTTCAAGTCCCTCAATAATCAGGTCAGGAAGCTTTCCAAGTTCGTAATCAGTTGCAGATTCTATCCTGTAGCTGAGCACCTTTGAAGATCCAACTGCCGCAGAGATATCCCATACATAATCGTAATCATTGCCCAGAGTCACAACCTTTGGTTCTGGCTTTACGCTACTGATTTTCCAGGGCAGCATTTCATGAACTTTGAAAGAGCGTGTAGAGGTGCCGAAATTCTTGACCTTTATTATGATATCCGCAGTTCCATCCTCGTTCCTCTTCATTTTCCTATGTACGAGCAAGTTTCCCATTATCTTTGCAACAACTGGGTTGATGTCAGGAACATCTTTTTCCAGAATATTTGCAACCTTCAATGCCATTTTAGGAAGTACTTTTGTAATAATAATTTCTTTTTCCCTGCGCTTCTTGAGATCACTCTGCTTGCTCAAATAATGCTTAAGCTTCCTTGCTACCTCTTTAGTTGCAAGGTCCACTTCATCCTTTATCACAGGGATATCGGCAATTGCATCTTTTGATTCTGAGGTAAATGGCACGTTAATAGAAGCAACGTGGATAAGGAGAATGACAGGGCCTACAGGAATTCCCCCTCCTGGCTGACTTAAGCCATATTGCTTCCATTTGATGTCTTCTACTGCATGTGTGGTCACGCAGCCTCCCTGCTGGTAAAGCAAAGGCACACGATTAGCGAAACGCATTATGCTGATCTTTTCCTCTTTCGGAAGATTTCCCCCGTAGGCGAGCCCCACCTCTATTACAAAAGGATTTCCGGAATATACCGCGGGTTTTCGGGTGCTTGTGGCAATAAAATCTACATTCGTTTCTTTTTCAAGCCCACGGTAGATCAGTTCTTCTCCAATTGGAGAAAGACAGTCGGTAGGAGGAGCCATGATCTTTACCTTCTCAAAAGCCTCAATTAGCTTTCTTGCTTCATGGCGGCCTAGGATATGAGGATCTATTTCAGGGTCAAGCCCTGCAGCTTTGCAGATTTCCTCGGCAGTAAACAGCCCAATTTTGCAGAAAGAATATCGAAGGAACGAGGCAAGTTTCTGACGTTCAGTGTAATGGAGCATTTTCATAAGAGTGCCAAGTTCTATGCCTTCTGGATGAGGCATGATCTCTTCTGCAGGCTTGGGCATTTTATCCGTGGCTCTTTCAAAAACCTCCTCATTGCCATCAGGTTCTATAAGAGTAATTCTTGCATGAGGATTTACAATTGCTGTAGCTTTGAGGTACTCGTAAATGGATTGCCTTCTCCCTTTTACATAGGCAGCCTTCATCTCCAGTTCGATTTGAGTCCCATGCGGGCGGAACCAGTCCCTTATATCGTCTTTCAGGATGTCGGGCTCATTCGTGCTGGTATTAATCATAAGCTCATAATAATGGGCAGGGGCGTCAGAACTGGTTTTGGAAAGAATCTTCGTATGCCTGCCTGCGGTCATCTGGGAATAGAGTACGGCTGCGGAAATCCCGATTCCCTGTTGTCCCCTACTTTGCTTGAGGGCATGAAACCTGGAACCGTAGAGAAGTTTTGCAAAGACTTTGGGAATTTGCTCTTTTACGATTCCAGGGCCATTATCCTCTATAATTACAGTGACGTAATCCTGTCCGGTTCTTTCGATCTGTACGAGAATATCAGGCAGAATGCCTGCTTCTTCACAGGCATCGAGGGAATTGTCGACAGCTTCTTTTACAGTTGTTATAAGGCTTCGAGGAGCCGAGTCAAAACCAAGGATTTGCCTATTTTTCTCAAAAAATTCTGCGACACTTATTGACTTTTGATTTTTGGCAAGTTCTTCTGCAATAGGGACTTCCATGAAATTTTACCTCAGGTTGAAAAATGAATGTAACTTGATATAATTTTACAGGTATCAGAGTAGGAATTTCTGCTTTACGCTAATGAAATTGTGAACATTTTACTATTTTAGCGTTTTACTATTTTCTGATCACTCTTCAAAGAAACTCGTTATTCTTGTTTCCCAGCAAGCATATCCTATTTTTATGGCAAATGTACATATTGAAAATAATGATAATCTTATCAATGATTATAAAACCTTTCTGGAACTGAGAGACTTAAAGCTCTCAATGGTTGATGTGAGATTGTATATACTTAAC
>DASXVB010000268.1:0-26066 GCA_036504475.1 Methanosarcina sp. | reverse complement strand
CCACTGGTGTCATGCGCATGATTCTTGAAAGTCTCTCCGCCCCTATATGGGAAGCCTCTTCGTTCCAGGTTGTATATTCTCCTAACACATGCAGAGCATCAGTAGGAGTGAAGCCAATCGCCTGCACCAGACGTTTTTTGATAAGGGAATCTAAAGTCTGAGAATGAAAATCTTTTCGAATAAGGGCTTTGATTTCAGGTACTGAAACGGGTTCATCTCCAATAACCTTCAGCACTTCAGCTTCAGCCCTGCTCAACTCTCCTGTTGGGTAACCAGACCTTACAAAAAACTTCGTGGGTTGAATGTTCTCCCCAAGATCTTCTCCTACATACATGGGAGTCCTTTTGAGGTTATTCAAAAAACCCGGGTATTTTACCGCAGCTACTGCTAAGGGGATAACTCGCCTTGGTCCAAGGAAGAGTTCTCGGTCCACAATCCAGATATGACTGTCTCCGCCTGTAGCCGTTGTTTCCATTCGAATAGCTTTAACTCTAGTCTTCCAGCCGCCCACGATAGCGCCTTCTTCGCTTAGATCAGGGACACCCATGCAGATAGAGGAAATATCTGTGCTCGTTCCACCTACATCAATTACGGCACAGGTCTCGAGTCCAGAAAGATAAGAGGCTCCAACCAAGCTTGCTGCAGGGCCAGAAAAGATCGTTTCAATAGGTTTTTTCAGGGCATCTTTGATTCCGACTACGGAACCATCGCATTTGAGCATAAGGAGCCTAGCATTAATTCCACGTTCTTGTATATCCTTGATAATAGCTTTCACGAACTGCTTTGTTATCGGGATCAGCTGAGCATTGAGAAAAGCTGTAACTGCTCTTTCGTAAGCTCCTAGTTCTTGGGAAAGTTCATGTCCACAAACAGCAGGAAGGCCTGTAAGTTCAAGAATTCGATCTTTTACTCTTAGTTCATGCTCCGGATTCCTCGTACTGAAATAGGAAGAAACAGCAAAAGCAGAGACTTTGTCCTTTACGCTCAGGACAAATTTCTCAATAGTTTCCAGATCAAGAGGAGCCTCTTCTTCTCCATTCTGATCGTGTCCACCGGATGCAAAAAGAATATATTTTGTAGGCAATTGCTTTTGAAAAGGGTGGGCCCCAATAAGGATCAGAGCTACTGGAAATCCGGTTCCTTCTAAGATGGTGTTGGTGGAAAGGGTTGTGGAAACCGAAACAAGTTTTACATTTTTCAAATATTCTTGGTTTAAGCCATCTATTGCGTTTTTGATGCCGGAATGGAGGTCTGGATAGGTGGTAAGTGACTTATTTGAGTCAACAATAACACCGTCAGTATCCCTTACAAGCACCGCGTCGGTGTATGTGCCTCCTGCATCAATCCCAAGGCTGTATTGCATACTGAAAACTACTCCTTTTTTGTTTACTTTATGAGAAACATACATTGCTAGACTTCTTTACTACTATCAAGCTGCTTTGTAAATTTTGGAAAAATATTTCTTTCTCCAGCTAAGTGCAACATTAACAAGTCCGATCATTACGGGTACTTCAATGAGAGGACCTACCACAGCCGCGAATGCCTGTCCTGAATTGATGCCAAAAACTGCTACTGCCACAGCAATTGCCAATTCAAAATTGTTACTGGCCGCAGTAAAAGCAAGAGACGTTGTCTGTTCGTAATTAACTCCCATTTGTTTACAGATCAGGAAGGAAACCCCAAACATAATCACGAAATATATTAAGAGAGGTATTGCAATCCTTACAACGTCTAATGGCAGAGCAACAATATATTCTCCTTTTAACGAGAACATAACAATAATCGTGAACAGTAAGGCATAAAGTGAAATCGGACCTATTGTGGGAATGAGTTTGTTATCATACCATTCAGCTCCTTTTGAGGGACGTAAGAAGTATCGAGTTAAGAAACCGGCAGCGAAAGGAATTCCAAGATAGATCGCAACACTTTGAGCAACTTCTCCCATAGATATATGTATCTCCATACCACTAAGTCCAAGCCATTCAGGTAGAATGGTTATAAAGAAGTAAGCAAAAATGGAGTAAAAGACTAACTGAAAGATTGAATTGAAAGCAACCAGGGCAGCAGCATACTCATTATCTCCATCTGCCAGGCTGTTCCAGACAATAACCATGGCGATACACCTGGCAAGACCAATTAAAATGACACCTACCATGTACTCAGGATAATCTCTCAAAAATACAATAGCAAGTACAAACATCAAAATAGGGCCAATAATCCAATTTTGTAATAAAGACAGACCCAGTACCTTGTGATTTCTAAATACCTTGCCTAATTCCTCATATTTAACCCGTGCTAGAGGAGGATACATCATGACTATCAAACCGATAGCTATAGGAATCGAAGTTGTACCAATGGACAAACTCTTCAAAAAGTCTGCAAAACCAGGATAGACAAAACCAAGGCCTATACCAACAAACATAGCCAGAAAAATCCAGAGGGTTAAATAACGGTTCAAGAACGATAATTTTGATACAACGGAATCTTGCAGATAGGACACCTCTTTGTTTTTAATAAATCTATAACTTATCATTCAATTGCAGCATCTACCACTTGCTTTGATCTTCTCCAACAATTCCAGATCTTTTTTACAAATGTCAATTTTCTCCACTTCATCATCAATGATTATTGAAAGAAATGGAAAATTTGTGAAAGTTTCATCCTTTAATCGATAGTATACCCATTGGGACTTTTTTTGGGAAGTGATTATTCCTGCAACTTTGAGCCTGTTCAAATGCCTTGAAGTGTTAGATTGTTTAATACCCAGAACAGTTTCAATATCACAGACACACAATTCACCGTTACTTAGAAGATTCAGTATCCTTAGCCGGTTTTCATCAGCCAATGCTTTAAGAATGTCAACGAGGTCCACGGGCATCACCACCTATAAATGAGTATATGCAATTATACTCATATTATATTTAAAATTGCTGTTTTATTTTTCATTGTTAATTTGTTAATATACTATACGGATCATCCTCAAAACAAGAAAGAAAACGAATTATTAAAAATTGATGAAAACAAAGAGTTAAGTTATACTGTAAATAGACTGTAAAAGATATCTCATCTTATAATTGTCAATGTAATAGAACCATGAGATGATGACAGAAAAGACAGAAATGATTCTACTTACAGGTTAATTATTCAGACTCATGCTTCATTCCCTCTGTTAAATCACCTGTCCACTGGCTCAAAACTGATTCATGCTCTATTTCCTTAACTAAATTTCTTGCCCACTGATTCAAAGCTTTCATATTATCTGTTGCAATTTCTGGAGAGTTAGGTACTTTTGATGCCTGCTCAGATGAATTTTTACCAAATAACAAATCAAGTAAATGGACACATTTCTTTCCCTGACCAGAGAATACATCACGGCAAGTTGCGCAATAAGTAACCATATCATGAGAAGATTCTCTAATTGTTCGTTCTGCTTTTGCTGCACCAACAGCCGAATTAGCTAAAAATACCATTCCCCCCATTCCACAGCAATGGGTATTGTCCCGAGTGTGAATGTGCTCATCAATTGTATATCCTGCTTTAGAAATTAAAGTGCGTACTGCATCCTGAATTTCGGGATGACCACGGGTAGAGCAGGGATCGTGAATAGCGTATGTATTTTCTCCCCTTGCTGGAAATTTAGCGCCAGTTTCAGAAAGCACCTTATAAAGAGAGACTGGCTTGACATCAGTCAATTGCTCAGAAAGACGTTTGTAACAATATGGGCAAGCTACAATAATTTCGGAAGCTCCTAGATTCTTAATGTCTTGCTCCAGCTGTTTCGTTATCTGGTTAGCATAGTCAGTTTTTCCAAGCAACTTTGACGGGCCCCCGCAACATCCTAGCGCAATCCCAAGATTGGCATACAATGGAGTAAGATATGAATAAGTTGCTTGGACAAGATCTGGCGAATATGCAGAAAGAGCGCATCCAGGGAAGAAAACCACATCACAGGACCTTGATCTTTTACCTGAAGAAACGACCCTAAAGTTATCTGATATGTAGAATTCCTGCCCTTCAACTGCAGGTTGGTGACTAGGAAGGGGCCCAATTTTTTTTGAGACCAGTTTCTCCCTCACCTCCATTATCATAAGTCCAAGATCTAGATCTTCAGGGCAAAGTTTTTGGCAGTATCCACAGATATTGCATGAGTATGGTAATACTGGGTTGTCGGAAAAACTCGTACTCAACGCTTCGTTAGCTAATTCTTTTGGTGTTTTTCCATAAGCGGTTAGAAAATCACATTCATCAGCACATTGACCGCATTCTATACATTTTGCTGCAACAGTTTCAGCATAACTTGTCAATGATATCCCTCTACTATAAACCATAATTACACTCGTCTTCACAATTGTGAAGTTAGTATCAACTTTGAATCAAAGGTATTTATGCTCTTAAGTTATGGCAAAAATTGCCGAAATTTACCCACATATGCAGCAATATGCAGATAACAGGCGAAAAAGGTGATTTAAAAGAGTAAAATGAAAACGAGAATGAAGAGAAAATGTAACAGCCTCTAAGGTTATGACGGCAAATGAATAAGTAAAATCAGTGACTTTCTTTACTCATTTAAATCTCATGATTTCTACGAGCTGTTTCTCCTCACTTCCACCACAGCAAGAATCGGCTTTTCCTCCACAGCCGCATTCTCCACTATCCATATTCTTACCCCGGAGTGCTGCACCAATCATTGCCCATGCACAGCCAACGCCACTCTGCACTTCTATCGCCTGGACAGGGCAATTCAGAGCACAGGCTCCACACTCCATGCAAGAAGCCAGCTGTATCAATTCAGCACGTTCTTTTCCTTCGGCAAAGACTCCGTGAGGACATACTTGTGTGCAGCGCTTGCAGTTGATACATCTGTCTGGATGATACTTGAGTGTATTCTCAAGATACGAATTAAACAATCAGATCACCTTCATTAATGCAATGACTCCCAGTAGAATTGAGATTAGAATTCCAGAACCTGTCATGAACGCTATGAAAGGCACATATCGGAAAATTTCTTTTTTGACGCCAGTTCTTGAAGTAAAAGTTGTACATCCTGTAAAGTTAAGGGCTAAATATGCTGTCAAAGCTGGCATAATCAGAAGAAAAGCAAATGATATCAAGACATTTTCCCAAAAGGGTAATTCAAAGTTTGTTGTAAAGGAGGCAACTGCAAAGGGAATAGCAACAATCCCTCCCAAAATGAGCCCTTTTGTACTGAAGTCATGTGTAGGGATAAACGGTAGTAGAGCTGGGAAGAATACAGTTCCCGCAAGGACTGTTGTGATTGCAGCCAGGGCTACAAGAGGGCCTGAAAGGAAATAAAGAATAATGCTAGCAACGATTGCCGGCAGTGCCACATGGACAAATTCAACCGGCGTGAGTACCAAACGATCTTTCAATGGAAACTGAACCCTGCGCATTTCAGGCGTTGCCTTCCGTGTTTTAAGATACTCTGGAAGGTCACTGGCACGGACAGGGCCGTACTCCACTGCGAATCCAGACCTGCGTTTCACTTCGTAAGCCGATATTCCCGGAGCTGATAATTGAGGCAGGATAAGAGTACGATGCCTGACAACGTTAGCAAGTCCTGTATATGCTATACGCCGTACAAGTTCATCTGTTCCAAATGTACCCTTACCTGCAGCACACCAGACGTTAATTCCTTTTGTATCCAGGACAAGAATATAACAGTCATTACCTTCAAGTGCAGAGCGAACTGCGTCAAAACTTAGCGTATAGTTTGCCGATACGAATACCATCGAATCAGGTGTTGGATTTCCAAGTCTGTAAAGACCAGGCTTTACAATATGTCCCATCCGGTTTACACCCCACCTGGCAAGAAAGTGGTCAAGCCGGTTGTCAAGTCTGATTTTACTTGTTGTCTCAAGGATCTCAGATATAGGTGTATTTGTGACTTTAAGGATCGAAGATGTAGGGGCATTGTCGGTCAAACAGTTGCACGACTGAATATCAGGTTTAGATTTGCACGAGCATAACGAACCATTAGTCTTGCTATTGTTCATAACAGTTTTGTTATTTCCCATATAACTCAACCCTTTAATCACTTTCTTTCATCAATGGATCAAGCACCTCTTTTACTATTCCACTGAGAGCTTCGACCTTTATGAGAGCGAGGCAGCAGATGCCCCCATTTTTCTCCCAGCTGATCAAAGCGAGCTTACTCCCTGTGTTAATACCAGCTTTTTCCCGTACATCTTTTGGTATCAAAATCTGTCCTCTTTCATCAATACTAAGAACTGCCTCTACCTTGCATCCCGAACCAGAATTACACTCGCATGATGGTCCATTGCAGTCACAACATTCATTGATTGTTTTCTTATTAGCCATTTTAATCCTCGAAATTAATAGATTTTTCTAAGTATTTGAAGTTTTCCAAAAAATCAGAAAAATCAGAAAAATCAGAAAATTAAAATTAATATCTAATTTAAAGATGTTTATCTAGAAATAATTGGGTACATTAAGAAAAATGGCTGCCTTATAATGCTATCAATTCTATAACAGATAATAGAAGCCTAACTTTAAAATACAAAACCAAAAAAACAATTTTTGGGCCCTGTAGAAATCCTCTGAAATAACGAACTCCATTAAATTTGAAACAAGTAGCCTGATACATTGTTACTCGTTTCTTTCCAGTCTCTTGGAGCTGATTTAGATAGGTTTTCTACAAAGCCAATTTTTGAATTTCATAACGAGCCAATGAATTGTATGTAAATATCAAACAAAATTGATATGAAAAATTTTAATTAGGAAGCCTAACCTCTTTTATTTATGAACTATTGTTGCCCTACTGACCCTGAGAAAAAGAAGGAATGGGAAGAGAAAATGCTCCAGGAAATTGATTTTCTGGACAACGACATAAAAAAAGCCAGTGAGATATTCAGCGCTCTCGGGCATCCGATAAGACTGAAAATTGCTTACTTTCTCTCTCAGAGAGATCACTGCGTTTGCGAATTAATATTTAAACTAAATGAGAGGCAGAACCTTGTTTCCCATCACTTGGCAATTATGAAAAACTGTGGGATCGTCGAAGCCTACAGCAGTTCAAAATGGCACTTTTACAAATTAAATCCGGAATTCAGAAACATTTTTAACACCATCTCGCAAATAAAAAACAAAAGATCCGAATAAAAAGTTAACACATACCTGATACATAAAAACTGAGGTTTTAGTCTTTACAGCAACAGCAGCAGTTTTCTTTTTCTTCTTTCGTATCCTTTTCAAAGATTTTGTCGTATATACTTTCTGCATATATATTTGTCCATCCTATCTGTGAACCTGCAGCAACGAACATGGCAACTGAAATAGCTTCGGCAATTTCTTCCTTTGTGGCTCCTGCAGCAATTGCCCTCTTGGAGTGTGCATCGACGCAGAACTGACAACGCATGAGGACAGCAGAAGTAACAGCTATAAGTTCTTTGGTTTTGAGATCCAGATATCCATCTTTAAAAATAGAATTTCTCATCTGTCCGTAAGCTTCCGCAGTTTCAGGTAGTATTTCGTTCAAAAAAGACATTTAAAATATCTCCTTGTATATAAATATCTTAAATAGATTGAAGTTACAAACTGTTTAAGTTCAAAGGTTTTTCTATAATGAATTAAAATTCTAAGGCTATTTTTAAGCTTTTATTCTAGCAATATTGTTAAGTATTTCAGTAATTTTAATGGCCAGGCCGTTTGCAAAGAGAAGAGTTCCATCGCATAGTGTTATCTTTGGACTCAGGCTTATGTGTGTACAATAAGTCTTCTTCATCATCTATGGGATTGTTTTCAGAATTTTTTTCTTGCACCACATTTTTTTCTGTTTTCATTTGCTAGACTCCATAATTAACTGAGTTTAAAATTTATATGAATTATATTAAGAATTCAAATTTAAAAACCCTCATGATGGGTATCAAAAATAATTGATACATGTTAGAGCGATTTGCCGGTTTATCAGTAAAGTTTACATTTTTAGAATTTTACATAGAGGAATAATGCCCACTAGATAAGCACCTGTTCAGATGCAAAGATTGCCCAGTCAAGCTAAAAGAGATGGGTTCAGAGCCAATTTTCTTTTTCCGTGTTTTTTTTCAGCTTATCCTTTCTTTATTTTCCTCACGTTGTGAGTTACTAACTTCTCATATTTTCTCCAGATATTTTCATTAATTTCAGGCATTGATGTGACATAAGCTTCGCTTCTTGCAGGGGTAGTGCATGAGTCTATAGTTTTCTAGATAGTGACAGGATCTTTATTTCCAACAAGGTCTACTACTTTTATTTCCCTGAGGAAGCGGGAAAGTGCAGTCATTGGAATTTCATTCAAATAGGGCAAAGGAGCATTTGAACCTATTATTTTTCTTAGCTCCAGAACCCCGTAATCTTAGGTTATAGTTCTCGGTTACAATGAAATCTTTCTTATCTATTGTGTTATTCACCAGGTTGATAACAGCCAGATCAACAAGAAACCTAAAATTGATGCACCCATCTCATTATAGTACTGTGATCAACTTGAATTCCTCTTTCTATCATCATTTCCTTTAAATTTCTGTAACTCAATGAATATTTTAAGTACCATCTTACGTTTAGTAGAATAATTTCTCCTTCGTAATGCTTCCATTTAAAGGAATTTACTGGCATAACATACTCCTAAATTTCTACTTATTTCAGTAAATCCCTTTCATAATTTTTTTTGCAACGGAACCAAATAAAGTCCCATACACTCGAAAAACCACGCAAGAACATTCAACAGAAAAAGCGACACAAAGATTTTTGGCTTCATTGTTTTATTCATGGTTTCATGCATTAAATGCATATCATTTGTGTACTTACCGAATTTTTTCGAGAAATATTTTCATCTTCCTGGAAATTTAATATAGTAAATAAGGCTCAATAACCCTTGAAAAATAAGTAGTTTCTAGAGAACTCTAATAAAATTGGATCAGTCTTTAGGGATTACTTTAAAAGAATCTAAAAGGCATTTCCTAAATAGATTCCTCGTTGACTCTTTTCAACCTTTTTATAATTTTAAATTTTAATTCTGCTATGTCCCTATTTTATGCTTTTTCAGCTACATGTTTGTTCTAGCCCGCAGATGCTGACAATTTTTTCCAGCTTTCAAAATCCCGAATTCCTCACCAGTCACCTGTAACCAGATAACTCCTGATAATTGATTTTCAGTCGAAACTCCAATACAAAATCAAGCCCTGGACAATTTATTTATTAAGGATGCAAAGAATATATGGATTAATCATTAATAAACTTTCAACTATTTTTGTAAAGTTATACCACTTAGCTGTTTGAGGAGGATAAAATGGGGCTTCTAAGTGAGTTTAAAGAGTTTCTATATGAATATAAAGTAATTCCGTTAGCAATTGCTTTGATCATGGGTATCGCATCAACAGCATTTATAAAATCTTTTGTTGATAACATCGTCATGCCGATCATCACGCCTTTTGTTCCTGGCGGGGCATGGGAGACGGCGACAGTTTCATTGGGACCTATAGTACTGAGATGGGGTGCCTTTCTGGGAGAATTGATAAACTTTATTATTATTGCATTTGTGGTTTTTCTCATTGCGAAAAAGGTGCTAAAAGAAGAAAAGGTTGCCAAAAAGTAACCGAAAAACAATTGGGAAGGACACGGAAAAACTCACTCAAAGCTTTATAATCGCGGAAAGGAAAACAAGGAAAAAAGAGCGGTTTTTCCCGTGTTTTGAGTATTTAATTTTTAGTTTTCAAACCCCGGGCTCTAATCGGTCGCGGAGATGACCACTCTTTTCAAAAAGCGTATAAAAGCACCTTGAAGCCTGAATATCGGATTTTTGAGCCTATTAAGCTTAGTTTGTAGCTGCTTTGTGACCAGATGCTTTTTGGTTCTTTTTCTTCCTCTAATTGTTTCTTTTTTGCGGGAAAGGCTGCACTCCTGCATTGAGCGTGACAATCTCGAGAAGTATTTAAGGAGATTTTTGAAAAATTTGGTCTCCTCTTAGAAAAGGTTAAAAAGCTCAAATTTGAATATACTTCAAGCGTGTGGTGAAACTTTTTTTCTCTTTTTCCTTTTCCAAATTAATTTAAACATGCAACTGTAACGATTTCAAATCATATTCAATGAATCCAGGCCCATTTTAATAAAAGCAAATCCGAATATGACCTGTGCAATTCCCAAGATCTGAATAATCGAAAAATAATATTTACTATTGATAAAAGATTTTGATTTCTCTACAAGTAGTGTTATGACTACCTTTGATCCCACAAGAAAGATATAGAATCCTAATATGAACAAAATTGTAGCTGAAATATGAGTGTTTAGGGTTTTAAAAATTATTGGTCCACCAATGGAGATCCAGAATATATATGGATGTGGGTTTCCAAAGTTTACAATAATTCCTTTTTTAAGAGCATCCTTTTTTTCTAATCTTAGTTCAACACTGCGTTGTTTAATTTTTAGAGATTCCATTCCCGAATAAATAAGGTAAAATGCGCCAAAAAATGCGATAATACCAATAACAGAATTGTAGTTTGTCAAATGCGATAGAATAAACAAGATAGACAAGATTATTGGTAGATCTGTGATTAAAGGAGATAGTGCAACCTTTATTCCTTCCCACTTGCCGTGTTGTAGAGTCTCAGAAATGGTTACTGCTAGCAGTGGGCCTGGAGATGTTCCTGCAGCAAAGCCGAGAAATGACCCCATCGCTAAATATTCAACAAAATCAGACATATGCAATACCTCTTTATATATATCTATTCAAAGAATATGTAAATACTAATAAACTGTGAACTCTGTATTCAATATTATATAATTGACATTTAATTTAAAGGTATATGGTAATACAGTAGCGATGTACAACAAACTCTAATGCCATATATAGTACATTGAGTGGTGAACGAAAATTTGGGCTTCAAACCTTTATGTTCTTAAAGAACAGAGGCGTTTACGCCTCTATTTTTGAAAACAGCATTGCCCCAATCAGACAGACAAGGACTGAGAGTAAACCTATTATTGCCAAGTCGTTATAGATTCCAAATGTGCTCATTCCGGCAATAGCTCCTCTTAAGCCGTCCACCCCGTAGGTAAGAGGATCGATCCTGCTTATGAAATAGATTGCCTGCGGCAGGTTTTCAAGGGGAAAGAGGGCGCCGGACAGGAAGAAGATCGGCATGATCAGAAAGTTCATGATCAACTGAAAGCCCTGCATATCTTTCATTTTTGAGGCTATGGCAAGGCCCAGGCCTGTAAAGAAGATAGCTATCAGAAACATGAAGACCAACCCAAGCGCAAGGCTTGCAAGACTTGGAATCCTGAACCCGAGTACATAGGTCAGGCTCAACACGATCAGACCCTGGATCATGGCTATTGTTGCACCTCCAAGGGTTTTCCCGATCATAATTTCTGTCCTTGAGATAGGAGCTACCATAGTTTCTTTGAGAAAGCCGAACTGCCTGTCCCAGATGACCTCAAGCCCCGAAAATACAGCAGTAAACAGAATAGACATCGAAACGATTCCTGGTGCAAGAAAGTCCAGGTAGTTTGCTCCTCCGCTTGCCTTTGTATACATTGAACCGAAACCGAATACAAATGTTACCAGAAAAAGCAGAGGCTGCCCAAGAGAACCCAATAGCCTTGATTTTGAGCGCCAGTAGTGTTTTAGTTGCCTGAGCCAGAGGATATAGATTACTTCGATCAATGCCTGATCCTCCTTCTCATGCCTCGTATCTTCCTCACTTTATTTCCAGATCTGTTATCGTCCCTGATGTCCCTGCCTGTCAACTTCAGAAAAGCCTCTTCTAAGGATTCGGTTTCTGTCCGTTTCTTTATTTCCTCAACAGTGCCTGATTCTATAATTTTTCCATGGTCAATGATTGCGATCTGGTCTGCAACAGCTTCGGCTTCTTCCATGTAATGAGTGGTCAGAAAAATTGTCATTCCTTTTTCTTTGTTCAGGATCCTGATATGACTCCAGATAGAATTTCGGGTCTGAGGATCAAGGCCCACCGTGGGCTCGTCAAGGAAAAGAATTTTCGGATAGTGGACAAGCGCACGTGCAATTTCAAGCCTACGCTTCATGCCGCCTGAATAGTTTTTAACATAGTCTTCTCGCCTGTCCCAGAGCCCGACAATTTCCAGAGCTTTCTGAATTCTTTCTTCTCTTTCTTTTTTAGGTACTTTGTAGACAACTGCATGATAGACGATATTCTCGTAGGCAGTTAGTTCTTCATCAAGACTGGGATCCTGAAAGACGATTCCAAAAGATGCACGGGCTTGATCCTGTTCTTTAAGCGCATTGAAACCATTAATGGTTATTTCTCCTGACGTTGGTTTCAGGACTGTTGTAAGCATTTTTATGGTTGTGGATTTGCCTGCCCCATTTGGGCCAAGAAAAGCAAAGATCGAACCGGCCTCAACATTAAAGCTGATATTTCTTACAGCCGTAAAATCATCAAATTTCTTTGTGAGGGATTGAACTGAGAGTATATTTTGCATGGGTGAACCTGAAAAGATTTTTTTTCAATAAAGAAAGACTAAAATTATAGAATTTCTTCTGTCAAATTTCTTCTGATAGAAATTTCCCAATTCCTGTCGGTTCTGGGAGAATTCTGAAGAAGTTCTGCAGGAAAGAAGTATCTTTTTTGAGGATTCTTCTATGATTCCTTTATTATTCAGAGAGGAATACAGCGTTATGTATTCTATCATAATTATTATGTAATACTTATTATCCTATTACTCGACATTTATTAATTTAACATTTATAAATTTCGTCTTACGAGTCATATAATTCTTTAGTTCTTCTTTGACTTCTGAGCTATTTCTTAATAGATAAAAAGAAGCTCTGATCTTTTTCGTAAGAGGGAAAGAACTTTAATCTTTAAGGAAATATTTTATCGGATACATATAACTAGGTTGATTTATTATTCTGAATAAAAGGGCAACTATATTATATCTTTATATTCTTTATTCCAGCCATCATTAAAATTTTCCGTATAATATACAGATTTATTTAACCTGAAGGTGTTAACCTGAAAGATTTTTAATTATATCTGAGTTTCTATATAATAATAGTTAATTATATTTAAATTAATATTATAATTCATATGTAACATCGTCTAAATGCACCAACCTTAGTTGCATTATATCAGACATAATGGTAATTCAATATCTGAATCATACTCAGGAGTAGTAATTAATGAAACGAAAGTGGGAACGGGATCTGGGACTACAGGGACGAATGATTTTCACAATGTTTCTTCTGGCAGCAGTTTACCTTTTTTTCCTGGCGTTTCTTTCGTATTATGGAACATCTCAGGTTTTCATGATTATATTTGTTGGGCTTTTCATGGCCATCCAGTACTTTTATTCGGACAAACTGGTGCTCTGGTCAACAGGAGCTTATATAGTCTCTGAAAATGAAGCACCACAACTGCATGGAATGATTACCAGGCTATGCGCAATAGCTGACCTCCCCAAACCTCAGGTAGCAATTGTCAGATCTCAGATCCCTAATGCCTTTGCAACAGGCAGGAACCAGAATAATGCTGTTGTTGCAGTTACAACAGGAATTATGGATAAACTCTCTCCAGCCGAACTTGAGGCCGTGCTTGCTCACGAACTTACCCATGTTAAGAACAGGGATATGGCTGTCATGACAATTGCCAGTTTTATCTCAACTCTGGCTCTTTACCTTGTCCGTTATGTTCTTTACTTTGGAGATATGGGTGGAGATCGAAAGAAAGAAGGTGGAGGTGTTTTACTTGTCTGGTTAGTTTCAATTGCAGTATGGATTATTAGTTTCATATTGATTCGAGCCCTTTCCCGCTACAGAGAATATGCCGCAGATAGGGGTTCAGCCATTATTACCGGACAACCATCTGACCTTGCATCTGCCCTCATGAAGATAAGTGGAGTTATGGCCAGGGTCCCAAGCGAAGATCTCAGATCAGTAGAAGGAATGAATGCCTTTTTCATCATCCCTGCAATCTCAGGTTCTTCTATAATGGATCTTTTTTCCACTCATCCATCTGTGGAAAAAAGAATAGCAAAACTTGAAAAAATGCAGCAGGATATGGCTTAAGCGGTCATAAATAATAGCATCCGATAAACAGTATCAATGCAAAAATAAATTAACCGAGTATGAGTTATAAGTATAATTTGAGAACCTAAGTTACAAAAAGTTACAAATATAATTGCAAAGTATAAGTCTGCAAGCTATGCATTGATAGTATACGTTGGCAATATATGAGTCAAATGAGGAAAAACTAAATGAGTCTCCGGAATTTTATGGATGCACTCCTCGGAAGAAGCAGGCTTCCGAAAGCAAAAACCGAAAAGCTTTTTGCAATTTCCACAGCGAGCATTACTCTGGAAAGTAATCTGGACCTAAAACCATCAGGAGCCGCAGGGATTTGTTTTAAGCCAATAGGTGCTTCAGCATACGAATCTGCGCGAAAGGAGATTCAGGAGCTTTTGGAATTCAGCTCTAAAGAAACAAATACCGAATTCAGGCTTGAAAAAGATGAGTTTAACTTCCTGTGGGCTATCTTTAAAGACCCGGATTTTGAAGACCTTGTTGCAAATATTCACCTTGTAAGTGAAACCCTTGAAGAACATGGTTTTGGTGAACAGCTTCTCTGTGCTATTTACAGGTTTGACAGCGAACCCGAAGACGGAAAATCCGGCACTGGAAAAGCAGTTTACTGGATATATAATTTTAAGCAGGGAACTTATTACCCTTTTATCCCACTTTCTGGCAAGCAAAGGGACAGCCCCTTTGAATTCAGGTTAAGAGCGGAGATGGAAAGGGAAATGCCGATAGAAAAGAACGTAGAAAAGTGGTATCCTCTTTGGGGAATCCCGTTCTAAAAGATTACTATACCTTTAAATTGAAATAATTCAGTTTTTAATCGAATTTCCGTAGTTGAGCTCACATTTTCTCGAGTTTACTCAATTCGATTCCTTTTGTTGAGTTCACTTTATTTAGTTCTTTTTTGTTGAGTTTACTAATTTGGTCCATTTTTTAATCAAGTTCAAGTTTAATCCTTCGCCTTTAAGCTCTTCCATCAGCTCTTTTGAATACTCGGGCACCGAACCCGGTTTTGAAGCAACGTACGTCCCAAGAATGCAGGCGACAGAAGCGGCTTTTGAAACTCCATATCCTGAGAGATAGGTGTAGAGGAAACCTGCGGAAAAAGCATCCCCAGCTCCGACTGTATCTGCGACCTCGACAGGAGTAGTTTCTACCTCCTCATAAATGCCTTTATGGTAAACAGCAGCTCCTCTTGGTCCTTTTGTTATGCAGATCACGGAGATTTCAGGGTACATTTTCATGACAAGGCGGCAAAAAGCTTTATAAGTGGAAAAAGGTTTGCAGGCATTTATAGTGCCAGAAAGCATGCAGGAAATGGTGGCAGCCTCTTCCTCGTTCATTTTTAAAATCGTTGTGTGTTCGAGCGAAGATAATATCCATTCTTTTTTGTAATATCCTGTCCTCAAGTTTACATCGTAGAAGAAATGTTTTGCTTTTATTTTCGAAAACAGCCTTCCCAGAGTTTTTCGGTTTTCCTCCGTCCTCTGGGCAAGGGTTCCAAAGCAGAAAACGTCCCATTTCTCTCTGGAAAGAGCCCTGAACTTCTTTTCATCCGGCGTAATTGCATCCCAGGCAACGCCTTCGTTAATCGTAAAAACCGGAATCCCTTCAGCCTGCAGTTCGACTGTAACAGTTCCTGTCGGCCTCTTTTCGTCAATCAGGATGTATGACGTATCAATTTCCATTGCCTCAGCCTTGGCAAGCAGGATTTTTCCGAGCTCATCCTTCCCGATTGCCGTGATCACAGCTGGTTTTGTTCTCAGTTTTGCAAGATGAACTGCAAGGTTCAGCGGAGCTCCTCCAAGGTGGGCTGAACCTTTAATAATATCAAAAAGGGCCTCTCCAAAGGTGAGGGCTTTAATTTGCTTAATGTGGCTGGAACGAGAATTTTCGTTCATCAGTACACTATATTGATTCATAAGTGATAATACTTTGACCTAATACTTTGACCTAATACTTTGACCTGCGAATCTGATAAGGAAGTTAGAAGGAGTTGAAAAATAAATCACTCCTGAGAATCATAAAGCTTTAGTGTTACGACTTAAACAAACTCCTTATATAAATCACACCTCATGCAATCAGCACAATGATTTCCTTCTCTGTCTTTACTTCTACGGAGTTCGGCTGCAGCTTGCACCATCTCTGCGCGAGTTTTATCGTGAAGGTCTTCCAATACTTTAAATCGCCTCGACTTAAGTTCATAGCAGTTTGGATTTTTAGCAATTTCAAGATCGAGGTTTCGCAGCTTCAAAGCGACATCGACAATATACTTACTCTGGTCAACAATATGCTCATCTATAACACTCATATAATTTCTCCACTCTTAAAATAACTTTTTGAAAGAAAGACTCTACGATCTGCCAGTTCTATTCATTTTCTGTCAGTGTTCCCATATGAGTCTCAAGTTCGTTCTACCTTCTTCGCCGTGTTATTTATCTCATAGATTATTAATTATTCTATAAATAAAATATATAAGAGTTTCTGATCGAGTATATAGGAATCCTAAAGACTTTTGACTAGGGGCCTGTCTTAAAATTAAACTTGATCCTACAATCAGGATAAAACTTACGCATTTGAACTGAAAAACAATAGCATTAAACCTTTAAATGTTCAAAATATAAATTCAAACCATGATGTTAATAGTCCCCTGCCTGGAAAAATTATTTTGAGTTCATGAATAAGGCTTCACAAGATGCTGAATAAAGCCAATGAAATAATAGATCTGGCTAAAATACCTGCCTTAGTATGGTAAAATATAATAAAAAAGAGGTTATCTGATACTCGTATCCTGCTGCATTATCCCGAATATGTTTTTTTCTGTGTCGAGGCAATATGCGTACCAGCCTACACCGCTGATGGGATTTTTTTCCATAGTCACTTTGCCACCGTGCTTTTGTATCTTACTCAGGTATTCATCGATGTCCGGGACATCTATTGTGCAGATATAAGTACTTATAGGAGTGTCCGCTCCCGGTTCCTTTCCCTGCCTTTTCATTAAGCCGCCGTCGATCCCTGACTCATGTTGCTTGCCGGTGATTATGTTCCAGTAGTCCACCGAACTTTCCGATCTCTCTATCTTCCAGCCGAATACATCTTCATAGAACTTTTTAGCCCTTGAGACGTCTTTTGCATATATCTCAAAATGGATTACTCTTGGCGTAAGAATCAACCCCTATTTTAATTAGATAGTTTGGATGGTATTTATATATTAATTTAGGCTTCATTTTTTAGATATTTTCTTACTTAGTTTGATAAAGTATAAAGAGATCAGGCATGGGATTTGACAATTTTGGAGCAAAAAGGAAAGATAATTTTTTTTAATTTAAGCACATATCTATGTACAAAATTTAAATAAGTTTAGTGCTTTATACTACATATTAAAAATATTAAAATTTGCCAACCAGATCAGGAAATAAATATGTTATTACTAGATATAACAACATTTAACCCTGAAAATACTATGGAACTATTGAAGCTATGGGAACAATTGGAAAAAACTGATCTTCCCAAAGGTTTAAAAATTATTGACCAGTGGTTTGATGCAGGCGGAGGGCGTGTAGTTACTCTATTTGACGTAGAAACTGTCAAAGATTATCTAACTTATAATTTGCCATTTACTAATTTATGCCAGATTGATGTGTTTCCTGTTATAGAAGCAGAAGAATTTAAAACATTTGCAGCATACCGGATGGGAAAATTTAGCAATCCAGATAATTCTCCGTAAAAAATCCAGATAGTTCTCCATAAAATACAGGTCTAGATAAAATCCCACTATTTTATTCTTTTCCTACTTCAGTTTATCAAAACGGAATGTTTCCAAATGATATTTAAAATTCTGGGCGGTTTCGGGATTGATAGACCTCAAATGAGATCGAAATTGAATTGGTGAAAAACTAACAAACATCTATTGGTTAACATCACGTAGATAGTTCAGCACAGCCAAAAAAACAAAAAGCAGGAGTCTATCATCTCTGGTTTTTTTAAAGATAACCAACCCTAACTTCAATACTAACTATTACTTTTATTGTAACTTTTGACAATATTTTTCTCATCTGTCAGACAGTGCAAGTTTTATTCCAATGAATGTGAAAATTCCGGCTTTTCCCCATTTAATGTATCTGCCAATTCCTGGCTTCTGTATTATCTTCTCACCAACGGTTCCGGCAAAAATCGAGATTGCGGAAAAGATTATCCAGGCCTGAACCATGAAAATTATTCCCAGAAATATCATCTGCATTGGGACATTTCCTGAGTCTATATTTACAAATTGTGGCAGGAAGGCCAGGAAGAAGAGGGCAACTTTAGGGTTTAAAACATTCATAAAAATTCCGCGCCTGTAAAGGGCAAAGGCATCGGTTTCCTGGACAGGAGCAGAAGATACAAGTTCATCACTTTCTTTTAAGGCATGCCAAGCAAGGTAGAGCAGATAGGCTGCACCTGCGTATTTTACAATTTCAAAGGCAAGAACGGACTTATATACCAAGGCAGAAATTCCGAGCGCAGCTGCGGTGGTATGAGCAAGTACGCCTGTGCAGAGGCCAGATGCGGTTGCAATCCCTGCTTTCTTGCCCTGCGAAATGCTCTGGGTTGTTACGAATAGAATATCAGGGCCCGGAAGAAGTGTAAGCGCTGCAGAGGCTGCAATAAAATAGATTAACTGAGACTGTTCTATCAAAGTTCTCACTTTTCCTTTTTAAATATCTCGAATAAAGCGATATAATTTGCAAATGGAGAATACTTGAAGGTCGAATTTGAAGCGGAGAGAATATTTAACGATTTAATTTGTAACTAGAGAGCATATTAACAATCTAATTTACAAATAGAGAACAAATTAATTTACAAAACTAATTTTATTTAAATCTCGTTCCTCAGTAAATTGTAAAATTTCTCCTTTGCTTCTCTCTCAATCCACGGTTGATGCCCACATTTTTCCAGCAAAATAAACCTAAAATCTTTCAAAATCCTCGAAAGAGGTTCTCTAACTCCTTCAAAAGGATGGGGATCATAGTCACCATGAATTGCAACTACCTGGCAGCATATTTCTTTTCCGAGTTCAAGCAACTCTCCTTGGCTTCTTAGTTCACTTGCTTCTTCCCATACGCCTTTGAAGCTTTCGTAATCGCATTCAAGCATCTCATCTTTATGAGGAAGAGGATCATAAGTATCGGCTTTCGACATTAACTTTCCAAAGTTGCACAGTGCTTCGTTCCGGTTTTTAGCTGAAGGATCGTTCAGGATTTCGGTTAGGTGAACGAAGTTATCCAACTCTTCTTTTCCGAATCGGCTTATCCGGGTTTTCATTATGTTCGTAGCATATTTCTCCTTGTAGGGGCCGCTTCCGATAAGTATAAGCTTTTTTACCATCTGAGGATGCTGAGCAGTAAATATAAAGCTGAATATCGCACCCCAGGAAAAACCGATTAATGTAACCGGCAGATCGCCGTGCTCTTCCAGAACTTCTCTGAGTTCTCTTACTTGCCCTTTAATGGTTACTGCGGTTTGAAACGGTTCAAGCACGCCTTTAAAAGCAGAAAGTTCTCTTGCAACAGGTGCCATTTCCCCTGGAGCTCCTGGGCCGCCGTGGATTACAACAAGACTAAAAGGAGGAGTTCCATATCTTCTCAAATTATTCATGTTTGTATAATTTTTCATTTTTGCGTCCTATTCTGGCTTTTTAACTTAAAAGTAAATAGGTGTTAAATTTGCCGAGCTTCATTCTTTACTTTCGTAACTGTTATATACAATCTTATTCTTTCGGTATCCATATACGATAGTTACATATGTAACTATATCCCTGATTAATAACTTTCTAATTATCAAAGCGATAAAGGATTTAGCTATGTCTGTCCAACAAAAAACAAACACTTCTAACAACAAGTTAAGACAAAATTTGAAAGTAACCGTGCCGCTTCTGGCCCTTCTTTCCGCCTTTCCCCCTCTTACCACAGACATGATCTTACCGGCCATTCCTTCCCTGGCCAAAAGTTGGAATGTTTCTCTATCGGTAATTAACCTTAACCTTGTCTTTTTCTTTGTGACCTATGGACTTTTTCTTCTTTTTTACGGCCCTATTTCTGACCGCTTCGGACGTCGACGCCCCCTCCTTGTCGGACTCGCAGTGTACATAGTGACAAGCCTGTTAGGTGTTTTTGTGTCCAGTGCTCCCATGTTGATAGGTATTCGTATACTGCAAGCTGCAGGAGCTGCTGCCGGTTCCTCAATATCCATGGCAATGACAAAAGATATCTTTGTAGGTCCAGAGAGAGAAAAAATTCTTGCATACATAGCTGTTATCATGGCTCTTGCCCCTATGCTTGCTCCAGTCATTGGTGGATGGATCCTTTTGGACTTATCTTGGCACTGGATCTTCTTCTTTGAGGCATTTATGGGAACAATTGGAATATGTGGAGTTCTCTATTTTCCGGAAACACTGTCAGAGGTATCTGAAGCACCTTTGTCTCAGGTCATGAACACATACGGCAGGCTGCTGCTCAACCCTTCCTACATTGTCATGGTTCTGGTCATGTCAATAAGCCTTTTTCCCTTGTATGGTTTCATTGCAAGCTCTTCTGCCATTTATATTAACGAGTTTGGCTTAAGCGAACAGAAATACAGTTACTTCTTTGCTTTCAACGCCCTTGCCATTATGATTGGTTCCTTCTTCTGCCTTCGGCTGACAAGAAAAATTAGTTCAAGGTATCTGATGACTATTGGATTTTCGGGAATTTTTCTGGGCGGGGTTTTACTCCTCTTGACAGGAAAGCACGGTCCTTGCAGCTTTGCTCTATCCATGTGTATGGTTAGTTTTTCCCTGGGATTGAGTCGCCCTCCGAGTAACAACCTTGTGTTAGAACAGGTCAACGGGGACACAGGTTCAGCTTCCTCCTTGCTGATTTTCAGTTATTTCATGCTTGGAGCTGTAGGTATGTGGTTCATCTCCTTGGAATGGCCAGATAAGATCCCTGTACTCGGAGCCATTGCCCTGGGCTGTGGAGCCATGGTGATTATAGCATGGACGATTCTACAGAAAAGAGGTGTGAAAGGTATTGTTTAAGCTTTTAATATCTTAGAATCTTCAAATGAACTGAAATATCAAACATAAATAGTTAAACTGGAAAAAGGAGTATAGCTTCTTTTGCTCTTTGCTCTACACTTTTATTTATTAGGTATAATTGTCCGCTCATCCTGTAAGGGTGATAATTTTGAGTAAATAAGTAATTATTGGCTTTAAACTCCCTAATTGTGATCAGAGAATCTGTACTTGTTTTATCCTATCATTTTTGAGAAATGTTCTCGGTTGAAAAAGCTATTATAATTGCTGTAACCGAATCTTACCTTCAAAGTGTTTCCACTTCTCGAGTGGAAAAAATCGCGATTGCTTTAGGAGGCAAAGGTATCTCAGCTTCTTTAATTTATACTAAATATATTTTCCCTGCCTATAATATGTTTTAGTCTCCCTTGAATATGTTTGTAAAGCATCAAGGAAAGAGTTCCTTTTATTGTCAAGGTCTTCAATTTTTCACAATAAAAACTGATTAAGAAGCATTTTATATAATCATACTAGTAAATATATGCATAAAATCACCGGCGGAAACCACATGACTCACGAAGATTATATGTTAATTATGGGATCAAACGTGTACGCAGACCAAGTATATACAGTGTCATATCAGACAGATATAAACACCGGAGACAAGACGCACCTATTTACTTTGGAAAACTGCGATGGCAATCTGATTCTGACAACCGAGATCCGGGATAAGAATTCCGAACTTATAGCAAAAATCGACAGAAGTGAATGTATTCAAATTAACGAAAAATTTGATGTGCAAGGAGAAATTGAGAACGGAAATGGTCTCACGTTAACAAAAAGAGAAAACGGTGATGTTGTTTTCAATGCTAAAATTACAGAAGATGGATACGTATCAGTAAGCGGAATTTTTTATGTAGATGGCAAAAAAATTCGTATAACTGATCGTAAAGTGGAAATAAACGATACACCTAGGCAAACCATAAACGGAGTAAATGTGCACGATACTTTTTTTGTTGGAAACTACGATATTACATTAACTGATGATGGTTTGAAGTTTTAAAGTGAATTTATAGTGTTTGTAATTATTAAAAAAGAAATCTAAAATCTTTTTCCTGATCTCTAATTCAGTTAAAGAGCTCATCCCAAAACTCGAATTTTGCTCCATGGGCCTTTTGTATCTCGAATAATCAATCGAGCTCATGATCATGAAAACAATTCTGAAAATTTCCAACGATTAAGAATAAAGTGGCTTTTGGGATAGGCTCAAAATATATTTTTTCCTTCAGGCGGTCTGCTGGAATCTCCCCCGAAAACGTTTATAAAGGTAAGATAGCTAAAAAACCCACGATTTTTGCAGATTTATAAGGAGCCCTTTGCAGGGCCTTCTTTGCTCAAAGTGATCTTTTCTTTTGGAGGTCTGTTTTCGAGCTATAGCGAAAGTTTTTAAGTAATTCTGCTTTTAGAAATTATCAATAAATGACCTGGTTATTTTTTCTGGAATTGAAGTCTAAAAGCTTTCTCTTATTTTCAAGAGTTTGTTTCCTTTTGTATAGATGCATTTATATAATTTGACTATGTCATATAGTCATTGAAAATAAAGAGACGTATAATCTGTTATTAAAAACCAATTTTTGTTTTTTAATGTAAGGGTCTATACAATCTTGTTTTTAAACTAACAACTATCCGCTAAAGCGGAGGTGAAACGAAAATGGCTTTTAATGACAGAAATTTCAGGGGAAATTCCGGAGGTTTCCGCGGTAACAGCGGACCAAGGGAAATGACAAAAGTGACCTGTTCTGACTGCGGTGTTGAGACCGAAGTACCATTCAAACCTACTGAAGGCAGGCCAGTATACTGCAGAGAATGTCTTCCTAACCACAGGAAATTCTAAAGATAATCTGCATCAGGTGTTATTAATTTGTAATTATTTTACATTAACGCCTGATTCATCTTTTCTTTTCGTTTTTTTTGGTTTATTATCTCTGTTTCTTTACTTATTTCCACTAGCGAAGCAGGAAATAGAAATAACAAAACAGCATCGAGAATAATCGATGCGAATTATCCAATTTTCAACTAATCAGTTTTTAACTCAACTTATCAATTTTCAACTTTTATAGAAATCAATCAAAGATTATCAAGGAGGAATTAACTTAGCTAATTACAGAAGCACTATTAGAAAAAGAAGATCTGGATCGACAAAATCCGTAAACTCAGGAGATACCCCTGAAGTATCTAGGGTAAGAATCCCTCGCAAGGACAGGAATGAAGTCCTGGCAACAGTATCAAGTTTACTTGGCTCGAAAAGGGTAACGCTTCAGTGTATGGACGGAGTTGTCCGCATGGGTCGGATTCCAGGCTCTAAAAAGAAGAGAATGTGGATTCACGAAGGCGATATTGTCATAGCTAATCCCTGGGAAGTACAGGACTCTAAAGCCGAAATAGCTTGGAAATACACAAGACCCCAGGTAGAATGGCTTGAACGGAAAGGCTACATTAAGTACTGATTTTAAGTTATCGAATAAAGATGCATAATATAGATAGGTAACTGAAATAAAGGTGTCTGAAAAAGATGCCTGAAATCCATATTTTCACTTTTCTACAGGAACGTATTTATATTGATGCTGGTAAGATTCTATAGACAACGATTTATTGTTATATCTTATACTTTAAATTTATAATTGTTCTAGAATGATGCTGAAATTTCTTTTAATTCTCTTACTTCTGTTGTAGTATATTTTCCTGCCTGCGGTCTGCTTAAATTTTCCCCGAATTCTTTTGAAGAAATCAGAGAGATCAGAAATCTGTGATTTGTACAGATTTAAAAGGAATAGTTAAAAGGAATAGTTGAAAAGCCTATCAGATTTGCTTTATCAATTATCAGCTAGAGTCAGAATTTCAAGCACTTTTATTTGTTCCATAGCCCTGGACATAAGGTATTTTCTCATTTGAGAAAGAGTGGTTCCATTTTCACAGATATATTTATATATTCTAAGCCTCATGTACATATGTTGACAAATAAAGATCCGTATAATCATCTGTTGTTAAAAACCAATTTTTGATTTTAAACAAAGAGTTCTATACAATCTTATTTTAAAACAATTAACAAAAACTAAAACAAAGGTGAAACAAAATGGCTTTTAATGACAGAAACTTCAGAGGAAATTCTAATTTCGGTGCTCCAAGAGAAATGCACAAGACAACCTGTTCTGACTGCGGTGTTGAAACCGAAGTGCCTTTCAAACCTGACCCAGAAAGACCGGTTTACTGCAGAGAGTGTCTTCCTAATCACAGGACTCCCAGAGAAAACCGCAGATACTAATCTCAATTTTTGTTTTCCGAATTTCGCTTCGGGATCACAGAAAATCTCCGATTTTCTGGGAGTTGCGATGTAATCGCAACAGTACGAGGTCCGCTTCGCTCAAGCGGACTTATACTTTTAATTTTTAATACTTGTTATTATCTACTCTTTCTTAATCCAGAGCTTTTGCAGATTGAAGATGAACACTTTGCATGGTCAATTATTTTTGCTTTTATCGATAGATTCCCTTCAGGTCATATTTTCAAGGATCATCAATATCTTTTTTTGACATGGGTAGCTGTTTTCGAATTAAAGTGAAAACCTGTTAACTGATTCATATGTTCATTGTCTCTATCCAAAACTGAACCACTGAATACAAATTGAGAAATCTTCTCCATTTTTGAATTCAATTAATATATATTTTTCATGTATCTAATCTGCTTAAATCTCCCCTAGATGCATTTTAAAGAGAAGTGAAATTGAAAAAATCGTGATCTTTGCAGATTTATAATGAACCCTTTGCAGGGCTTTCTTTGCTTACAGGAATGTATTGGGAAATCTTCCTGCATAGTGGTTGATGTGATTGCTTAATGTCTGGACTTCCTGTAATTTTCGGAATGCAAACAATTTAAGTCTTTTCTAAAGCTGGCTGGCTCCCTTATCGGCAGGTAGAAAGTCACGTTGTCCTGAGAAAGGTTCGACTAAGAGTCTGTCCAAAAAATATTGACCGCCATAACTTTTGAACTGGTATAAGTGCTCAGGAATAAATATTTGATGTTGTAGACCTATTATAATCTTGTAACTTGTAGTGTCGTTTTTCGTTAGTGTCTAAGTCCTCAATATTGGAGACAAAAATATGGATCACTCTGCTAAAAACGCTAAAGCTATGAAGAAACAATTCTACAAAGACACATTCTTATGGGGATTTGTTCTCTGGCTCATCGGTTATCTTTTTGGTATGGTTCTTTTCTTCCTTGTGCCACAGAATATGATCGGATGGGTCATTTTACCAATAGGAACTACAATCACGCTTTGGGTATTATTTAAAAAGATAAAAGGTGATTCATTCTTTTACTATCTGTACCTAGCGATTGTCTGGACGCTGATAGCGATTTTGTTTGATTATCTATTTATCGTCAAATCGTTAAATGCAGATGGATACTACAAACTCGATGTGTATATGTATTACGCCTTAGCTTTCATCCTTCCTCTTACTGCTTTTTGGCGTAAAAAATAATTTTAAAACAACATCTGGATTAAATCCAGATCTTTGACTTGCTCTTTGCACTCATTAGGTAATTGAACATTCTTTGAGCTGCTGCAAAGAATGTGGGCATATTCTTGAGGATGTTGAAATCGAAGCTTACGAAAAAAGACAGATTTTTGATATTTCACCTGTAAATCTTATTGTTACAGAGCATCGAAGTCAGATAAGGACCTGTCCTTACTGTGGGAGATTAAACAAAGCTGATTTTCCAGAATCAGTAAAATATCCAGTTCAATATGGTCCTAATATCTTAGCTTCAGCAATTTACTGTAAAAACTATCAGTTTATCCCTTATGAAAGGATTTCTGAGTTTTTTGATGACGTTTTATGGGAATAAAAATCTGTTCTGCTACCATAATAAGAGCAGAAAGAGAATGTTTCTGGAATTTAGAGGATT
>DASXVB010000267.1:0-3441 GCA_036504475.1 Methanosarcina sp. | reverse complement strand
CCCCTATCCGCTTAAGGTGTCCCTACCGTGGCATGCGTTCCCGGTAACAGGAAGGTGTGAAGCCCACGGGACAACGTAGAAAAGAATGGTACCCTGAACTGTTCAATCTGCAAGGGAAAAGACGCCATGGAGAAGCAAACGCTGAATCATCGAAAGGATCGTCAAAACAGACAAGTGAAAACAGGGTGATACACTTGGGCCAAAAAGGCATGGAATCTGGCTATCCTAGTGAGTTAATGGGATGGCAAGCGGACGAAACGATTCCCGGTCTATAGATGGCTCCTAAAGCGCCAAAATATCTTCGATACGGAACTTGGTAACCCGTATACACTCCTATAAAAAAAAAGAAAGGTATGGAAGTTGCAAGACCTACAAATGGTGTAGACGGGAGAGGATGTTTCAAAAAGCGAACGCCTGCCTGTAATGGACAGGATAGAGGCTTATGCCTTGGCCTGAAAGGGCGCCGACTTGAAACAGGTGTTTCACAGCAAAGAAAGGAGGTATACCAGTGAAAGTGCAGCATTCAACGACGCCTCGTAGCGAGAAGCGCACTGACCGGAAACTTGCCAGACAATGGAATTCTATTGACTGGATAGCAATTAAATTCCGAGTTAACCGGTTACAGACCCGGATTGCAAAGGCAACACAAAACAAAAACTGGAATCTGGTTAAAAGACTCATGTATTTACTGACACATTCTTACTTTACTAAACTACTTGCAGTGAGAATAGTTACACAAAACCATGGTAAACGAACTGCTGGCGTTGATGGTAAACTCTGTACTACTGCATCTGACAAGATGCAGGCAGCAATCAGTCTCACAGACAAACACTATCATGCACACCCATTACACCGTATCTATATCCCAAAACCAGGTAAATCTACTAAACGTCCTCTATCTATCCCGACTATGAGCGATCGAGCTATGCAAACCCTTTATGCTCTAGCTCTTCAGCCTGTAGCAGAAACTACTGCTGACACTCGATCCTTTGGTTTTCGTCTTTTCAAATGTGCACAGGACGCATCAATATATGCATTCCGATGCCTTTGGCAGGATACATCAAGCCCTTGGATCCTGGAAGGAGACATCAAAGGATGTTTTGATAACATTTCCCATTCCTGGCTCAAGAATAACATCCCAATTGATAGATCAATTCTATCTCAATTCCTGAAGTCCGGTTTCATTTTTGATGACACATTCTACCATACTGATAAAGGTGCGCCCCAAGGATCTCCAATCTCTCCCCTCCTAGCGAATATGACATTGGATGGGATAGAAAAGCTCCTAAAGGAGCGTCTCCCGAAAATGAAAGTATATTTCATTCGCTACTCAGACGACTTTCTGGTCATTACTCCATCAAAGGAGATCGCAGACGAAGTACGCGAAATCATCCATGATTTTCTGGCAATCAGAGGCCTTGAACTTTCTCCTGAGAAAACAGTAATTACTCATATTGACGATGGATTTGATTTTCTTGGGTGGAATTTCCGCAAATATAAAGGAAAACTCCTGATAAAGCCATCCCAAAAATCAATCAAATCGATCACTCAGAACCTCAAGACTATAGTCAATAAGGCTAAATCATGGACACAGAATGAACTCATCAAAACTCTTAACCCGGTAATCAGAGGATGGGCGAACTACCATCGTCACATAGTGGCTAAGGATACGTTCAGTAAACTTGATTCCTATTTATGGGAAATCACTTGGCGATGGGGAAAAAGGAGGCATCCCAATAAAGGTCATAAATGGGTTGCAAACAAGTATTGGACCTCTGAAGGTACCCGAAACTGGATTTTTAAAACAAAAGAGTCCGAGCTCCTTAAATTTTCAGATGCCCAAATCCGCCGACACTCTTTGCTCAAACTTGATGCCAACCCCTATCTTAACAGGAATTACTTCCTAAAAAGAAAAGATCGCATCAAAAAGCATACACCATGGATTCAAACCAGACTCCCATTTTTCTTTTAAAGCCGCCCGAAAGGGTAGTGAAATGCGCGAGCGAACTGCGGTGAAAGTCGCACGGTTCGTTCCTGGAAGGGAAGAAAAGAGCAATCTTTTCTTCCTATTCAACGATTGTTACATAGTTTATAGGAATATACTCGTTTCCTTCGATAACCCCAATATCAAATGCAGAAATTCTATGATAAACACATAGGCACTTATCTTTTGGTCTGCAGATGCCGATTTAAATAAGTGTTACTAAAAGGAAATCAAAGTCTTTTATGAAAAATAGACTATGATAGTAGAATCCTCAAATCAATTAGGAGTTTAGTAAAAATCGTCAAAAAAGTTACACTTCATGTAAAGTATTGATTTGTTTGTCTGGGTATTGAAATTTAGAATACAGAACCTTCAAGACACTACCAAAATTTTAAGTTTAGATATTATTTTTTTGTCTGAAAAAAATCGAAAGAAGCTACATTTGAGTTAAACATAGCTATCTTTATAATTATTGTAAACTTTAAAAATTTAGTTTATTTTAAAATTATCTGATGTCACCAATGATGGTCCCAACGGTCCCAGTCTCCATGACCCCAGCCCCAACCGTGGTGATGCCAATCGTCCCAGTCTCCATGACCCCAGCCATCGTTTGCGCTTACTGCTGTAGCTGTCAATGATGTTAACAAAAGGACTCCCAGCAAAATGACCGTTGTCTTTTTGATTTTGTTAGTTGTTTGATTTTCCACTCCTACATACCTCCAAGATAATTATATTATACAGTTTATTACACAATTTTGATTTATACAATTCTGATTACTTTCCAAATGTCTCAGAATTATATAAACGAGGTATTATTTTTTTAATTATTTAAAGATATAAGAAATAATATTCAGAACATAATAAATATAAAAACAAGATTATATTTAAAAGAAGATGAGAATATAATCAAAACCAATATGCTAAAAAACAAGTATTAAATATTAAAATTCTTCATTCCCAAGATTAAATGCGAATGATTTCCGAATTTGAACATAAGAATCTAAAAAAGAAAAGATCTTTAAATAAACTTATTGTTTAATATTTTTCAGTTTTTGATAGTATAATTGTCCAAAGGTTTCTAATGAGTTTATAAGGAGAGTAAGTTTTGGTTTTAGTTCAGTTCCTTATATTTAAAAAGGATTATAACTAGTCACTTTGTTCGATACTGTCCTGAAATTTCTGTAAATTCGTTCTGTAGTGGATGCATAGGTTTTATTGTAAAACCTATGCATTAATAAAAAAGACACATTGTAATTTATTTTAGTACATATGGTTTCACGTTAAGGTACATAGGAACAAAATCGGTTTTCTTGTTCTTCTCTGCAACTTTAAAGTCAAATTTTTCATAGAAACCAATTGACTCTAATTTGGAATCTACCAAGAGATATCTGCAGCCTATATTCTCACAAATAGATACCGTTTGAGCCAAAATAATTTTCATTAAAAAAGTTCCTATT
>DASXVB010000266.1:0-4899 GCA_036504475.1 Methanosarcina sp. | reverse complement strand
CTCCGAATTAGAGACTTTTATACAGTATCCTTATTTCTTGGGGATGGTATATATAACTTATGATGGAGAGTAAGGTATTGTTGAACTTGTAATCGGTTTTCATTTTATGGCTTTGAAATATTTCATATTTCAGTACTATTTTAAAATTCTCCATTACATATTATAGAAATTAAATGATTTAAAGCGTTGACATGTTAAACTGTAAAGTCACGAAATTCAGTACTTTTCCCTTATAACTGCTGCATTTCTGCCAGTACCTGTCATCTTGGGAGGATTTAGAAGACATCAGATAGCTCCAGAAATAAAACAAAATTTTCAAGATAACGAAGAGTTAAAAATGGATGCGATAATATTAGGGTTTCCAATACTGTTTTCAAATTACCCAATATATTTTTTGTACTTTTTTTACAATTGTTAGAGAATAACCGACTAAACAAACAACTTTTATAAATAAAAGCAAAATAAAAGGTACATTGTTAACTAACATATAAACAACTTAAATTTTATTTAAATTTTGTCAACTTTTTAATAATATGAATTATTAATTTAAATAATATTATGCAGATCAAAACCCCAATTAACATACTGACAGTGGACGTTGAAGATTGGTATATGGACACAGACATATTATCCTGGACCAAATATGAAGATCGGATTGTAGCCAGTACTGAAAGAGTATTATCTGTTTTAGGAGATATAAAAGCAACGTTTTTTGTATTAGGTTATGTTGCTGAACATTACCCTGAACTTGTAAAATTGATTAGCACAAGCGGTCATGAAATCGGAACACATGGATATAGCCATAAACAAATACATAAACTGACACCTGAACAATTTAAATCTGAACTTTTAAAATCTATTGAAATTATAAAATCAATCACCGGAAAAGAGGTATACAGCCATCGAGCGAGTAATTTCACAGTGATGGAAAAAACCGCGTGGTCAGTCGATATTATGACAGAATGCGGAATAATATATGATTCTAGTGTTTTTCCTGTTAAGACTCCTTTATATGGATTACCACACGCACCCTTATATCCATATAACATTTCTACAGAGTATCTATATGGAGGATCAAATAAAGGGATATATGAATTTCCATTAAGTGTTCTACATCTACCATTTAAAAATATTCCTATAGCAGGTGGTTTTTATCTGAGATTTTTTCCCTATGAGTTTATTAAAAAGGCTATAAAAACAATAAACAGAAAAGGAAAATCTGCTGTTATATATATACATCCTTGGGAAATTGATGTAAATCAGCCTAAAATAAAAGATCTCAAATGGTTCCACTACTACAATATATCTAAAACCGAGGCAAAATTTAAACTTTTGTTGAATGACTTTGAATTTACTTCTATCAGTGGGTGGTTACGTGACTAGAAATGTTGGAGAATACTTTGAAACGATAGCATCAGATTTCGATTCATATTACGAGAAACCGAAAAATAATCTTGATGCATTAATTAATGCAGGATTAAGGCGACCAGGACTATTAAAAAGATTAAAAATAACACTTACTCTCTCAAACCCAAAAGAGGAAATGAAAATTTTAGAGATTGGTTGTGGGTCTGGAAAATATATTGTAGAATGCGCAAAAAAAGGAGCAGATACCTGGGGAATAGATATATCTCCAGAGATGATCCGATTAGCAAAACGGTTCTGTGCAGAGAATCAAGTTCATGCACATCTTTCTGTAGGAGATGCCCTTAAAAAGTTACCTCAGGGATTTGATGTCTGTGTGGCACTTGGAGTATTTGAATATTTTAAGAATCCTCTCCCTATTTTAAATAATATGATTGCTGCAACGAACAAAAATGGAAAAATTATATTCAGTGTTCCCAAACAATATGCATTTCAGACTCCATTGAGAGAAATGATGCTTCATTATCGTAATGTAGATTGTTATTATTATACAAAAGGAAAGGTAAAAAAACTACTGAATAATAAAAATCATAACATCTATGATTATGGACCAGGATATGTGGTAGAATACTGCAAGAGCTAAAAACCAGGTTTTGTAGAAACGCTCATGAGCCTTTGGCACATGCATGAAACATGAAAAACTTTTATACTGATATCAAAGTTTTTCATAGGAAATCCTCAGAACTATCTAACAATAATTAATTTAAACTGAAGGATATTACATCATTTTACTTATTTATTTTCAGCCTCATGAAGTTGATTTAGATAGGTTTTCTACAAAGCCAAAAACCAAACTCAAAAGTGAAACTCATCATAGACTCTTTTATAAATTGTAAAAAAGGCAGTTGAAATAGCTATTGAAAACGATGAGGATTTGACAATCAAGTGGTTGGAAAGTCAGAAAAATACTTACATGGAAAATAAAAAGCGTTGTTTTCATGTAAACTTTCGATTTTCTTAGAACATGTATTCCTATTCTTTTTTAAACTCGTTTATTCTAGTAACTATGGGAATATAGGCCTTATGGTCGACAACTGAAAAAATATGAAACGTAAAAAAAACTATGAGAAACACATAGAGTGGATTAAAACAAATAACATCAGCCTCAATATTACCCAGTTTGTTTTTACATTAATTTCTAATATATTCTACAAAAGATATGGGTGTTTTTATAATATCATAGTTTAATGAATTTAGACAACTTATTGCTGGGTTTTAGAGTGAAACCTGTACATAATTGAAAGAGAATTTACAGAACTTTTGGCACAATGCCGCTTTTCTGAATCTCAAAGTTGGAATAATCAGTCAAACTTCGGATCACGAAAATAATTCTAAAATCTATTGATTTGGGAATAAAATTGATTTTGAGATAGCCTCTTTGATAAAATTCTAGAAATCAATATAAGTTTCAAGATATAATGGAATCTAATAAGGTTAAATAATATTGAAAGATAGTTTGAGATTATTATATAAATTATAGAGTGATTTCCCCTTCAAAACTACACCTTTAAATCTCATCCCTCCCTTTTCTATCCCATAACATAACTCTTATTACTTTTATTAGGTGATCTTTTTATGAATAATAGGCTTTACAAATATTATCCTGAAGATTTCGGGGAACTTACTGTTGACGTTTTGCATATGGATCTTGTGTTTGACGTTTATGATGACAGGACGAATGTGAAGTCCGTGCTCAGGGTAAAGACAAAGGATGCTCCTATTGAGAAGCTAGAATTAAACTGCAAGGACCTTGAGATTCGGGCTGTAAGCTGCTTACAGTGCGAGGTTTCTTACAGATATAGAAAGGATGCTTCGATTCTCGAAATTAATTTCAGGGAAGAGATTCCCCCACATACTGAGGTTGCAGTTGTTACGGATACGGTTTGCAGGCCGACGCGAAATATCCTTGAAGGGCTGTACTATGATGAAACGCCTACAGGGGCTCCCCCACAGCAGATCACGCAGTGCCAGCAGTGGGGGTTCCAGAGAATTGTCCCGTGCATAGACGACATGGCTGCAAAATGCACTTACAAAACTACCATTATTGCAGATTCGCGATATACGAACCTGATTACGAATGGAGACGTCGTTGTTGAGAGACACAATATAAAGCCCGGACGGGACAAAATCGTCTATGACAACTCAGTTACGCCAATGGCAACTTATCTCTTTTTCCTTGGGGTTGGCACTTATGCGACCTTTAAAAGAGAATTTGAATATCCTGATGGGAACACTTTTATTCTGGAGTTGCTCGTACCACCAGCGTCAGATGCAGTCGCAGCCGAAAAAGCGCTTGATATCCTGCACGATGCGATTATGTGGGTTTACCTTTTCACAGGACCTGAGCAGTTTGATGATGATAAGCTGTCTGTCAAGAAGGAAATCTGGGAACTTGTCCGCATGCGGGAGAAGATGAAACTTGAGGCAAAGCCTGAATCTATACTAGAAGAACTTAAAAAGGTAAGGGAAAGGCTTTCCGAGCTTGACAGAACCATCAATCCCGGATACAGGTACACAGGTACCGTATATAGGGAAATCGGGATGCAGAACTCGGATTTCGGAGGTATGGAAAACGTTGGGAACACTACGATTACCACAAACCGCATAATGCCTTTCCCGCAGATGACGGATGCAGCTTTTGAATATATGATTCGGGTAAAGGCTCACGAATACCACCACAACCAGAATGGGTCCGAAGTCACCGGGCAAAGCCCGTTTGAGATCTGGCTGAACGAAGCCGTGACCGTGCATGTGGAAGAGCAGCATCACGCCTTTTTCTTTGGCGAGGACTACGACAGACTCGGCAGGGTGCTTGAGCTGCTTGCGCCGGCTTCAGGAACATTTGCCCTGGATTCGGGGACAGCTTCCATGCCAATTATTCCTGAAGGTTTCAACGACCCAAATGACCTAATCACCGCAGTTACCTATGTAAAAGCCCCAGAATACGTGCGTATGGTCGAGTCTCTGATAGGAAAGAACACCTTTGTCAGGGGCCTGGATAGGTACTTTAAAAAATTTAAGCATTCCAACGCAACTACCCAGGACTGGATTGAAGCTATGGAAGAAGAAAGCGGACAGCCCTTAAAGGAAATGTCTGATACCTGGCTGAGGCAGACAAAATTCCCCGTAGTCGAGGTTTCAGCTGAATATGACAGAGCTGCCAGAAAGTTCACGTTCTTCCTTAAACAAAAGGTCCCAGAAGGCGGAAAACCCTGGGAATTCCCGTTCAAGGCAGCTCTCGTTGACGAAAATGGAACTGAACTTGCAGAAATTTTAGAAATTGTCAGCGGGGAAACTTCAGAGATTATTATTGAAAACGTGGACATGCCAGCCTTCTTATCACTTAATAGAGGTTATTCTTTCTACGGGAAACTTGTATACAGGGCAAGCCAGGATGAGCTCATGATGCAGGTAAGGAAAGACACCGATACTATAGGCAGGTTTACAGCATTTTATACTCTTGTTGACAGAGAA
>DASXVB010000265.1:0-7228 GCA_036504475.1 Methanosarcina sp. | reverse complement strand
GCTTTTCACAAAACAAAAAGCCTACCCTTTGTTGCTATCTTGCACGGTCTCATCAATGTTTTCCTTTTCGGAATTCTGCCATATTATCTTAGTGGATGGACAGGATTTTAACACATCTACAAAAATAATTCAAAAAATTAAGCTCCAGTTACTTCTATGGACATTGCTTTTTGGTATTGAACTGGCCAAAATTATCATCCATTCGTTTGGACCAAGATTTATGAGTATAGAAATCAAGATCAATCGATTTCAATTGAATCTGCTTTTGGTCTAAAACGCGAATAATAGAAATTTAACCCAGCTCACTATTAAAATTTAAGAGGTTAGACTTAGTTACTATTTATACTCTTGGTAAACTGATTTAAGTTTATAAGTTATGTTATAGGCTGCAAAATATGAAGATTATACTTTATAGGACTTACGCACTTGAGGAACAAAATCAGTATGGCAATCACTGTGGGTTAAAATTAAAGTTCAGACAGTTAAAGATCTATGCTGCTGATTATTCAGTTAAACTGCGTAAGTCCTACTTTAGAAAACTAAAAGTTAAGCTTGAAAATGAAACAATTGTAAGACAATTATAAAAGTTAGGAAAGTTAAAATAAATTTTTGAAATATGCTCTAAAAAATAGAAATATAAGATCTGTTGAGTTTTACAGAAAAAATAAAAAGTAAACAGATACTCTATAAAATCGCAATTACCTTATTAAATTCTTATTACATTTAACACTGTGTAACCGACAATTGCTGCAAAAGCACAAATTAAAGGAATAATTCCCATGTTAAAAGAACTATTAAGATAGCTATTCCATTTATCAGATGCTGAAAGAACCTCTTTTAAAGATAAAAGAGCTATAAGTCCAACAACTATTGCAGCCCCATACTGAGGAAGTCCAGGGGTTGTGACCATTGAGATTGCGCTTGAAGCAACCGCACTTGAAACCATACTAGATAGCAACATATTAATACCTCACCGAAAAAATTTCATTTTATATGACAAAGGCACTTGCATATAATACTACAGACTTATTGAAATAATGTTACAGTTTAGAAATAACAATAACTTTATACTATAAAAAAGTTCTCTTTTATGTAATAGTTATTAAATAAAGTAAATGATAATTCTAGATTTTGAGTAAATTGGCATAATTTTTGAAAATTCGACTTGGATAATATAAATAAAAAACGTATCAGGCAATTCATTAAGTTAATGTAGTTCATTATTTCAGAAAATTTCTACAGAGTTAATTTGCTGGCATCTACAGAATAGGTTAAGAAATGAATAGTTATAACCTAATAAACTTTTGATAATATTAATTCAATAAAAAAACACTTTCATGACTACAAAAGAAAAGGAAAGTCCTAGCTTTCCTCGACTTTTTGGCATCCTATGTAATACATTATGGACTAACTCAAAGGATATAGCTTTATTTAACAAACCTCTTCCGGAAAAAACTGATAACTGGAAACTTCTTAATCAATCAGCTAATCCGAGGATATTTTCAGCCTCAATCAACAGAGTTCTTAAGACTAGTATTACTAGTATTACTAATATTACCAGTACTGCGATTCCAAAGTATGTTCATAAAACTTGAATTTTGAATAGATCCAGAGATCGTGGATTTTTCTAGGAAATAAGGAGTTGACTTTGGAATCGATGCACTATTATTACTTATCTCTGGGTTATAACAATTCTTTGTTACTTGATGTGTTTTTATTTGACTTTTCGATCATTGAGATTTTGTTAGCCGTAAGCGTAAAAGGTAACACTAAAGCTAAAACAAAAAATGTCTTTACAATTGAAAAAATGAAGTTCTCTGTCATAATTTCCAGTCCGGAAACTATTGAGATGTATCTAATAACATTATTAATAATCCAGAAAATAGGGATATGTAAGCCGAAAACTATCAAACTGTTTTTTCCATAATACTCTAAAAACCTTGAAGACCCTATTTTCCTGAAAATATACGTGTAAGAAAGTATTCCGCTAAGAGCTATAAGATAGAATGTAAGATAATTTTCATTAAACTTCCATAAATTCAAGTCTGTAATATCCATATTTATAGAAAACAAAGAAATTAAAAGTAGAGGAATAATAATAATTTTTGCAATTCTAAAGAATTTATCTTCAAAATAATTTTGGAATAAATACCCGGCGGAATAGAAGGCAACTGCATTTAAAGCAATATCAATAGACCATGGCAATGCTCGGGGCAAATAATTTACAAAGTAATATCCAATTATAGAAACTAAAACTGTTGCCATTATAAACAAGTTTAGTGATTTATTAAATAGTTTGAACAAAAAGTAAAAGAATAAAGATGTAACTAACAGGCAGGGCAAGAACCAGAGAGGCCCATTAAATAGCACTGAATTAAAATGATCAAAGTTAAAACTGGCATATAAAGTGGAATATATGGTTTTTGAAAAGTCTCCTCCATAAGGCAAATAAAATTTACCGTATGAGAAGTAACTTACCAGCACAAAAATTAGATAACTGACGATGGTAAGTGAAAAGTATGGAAAGAGAAGTGACCTTACTCTTGAGGTTATGAACTTTCCTGCTTGTGAATACTTTTTTTGATTAAACAAATACCCTGAAATAAAGAAAAATAAAGGCATATGAAATGAGAAGATATATTTATGCAGCTCAGGGGAAGTAGGAAGATGGCCTAAAATAACTAAAATAACTCCAAATCCTTTAAGAGAGTCTATCCAATTGTATCGCACTTAATTCACCCAGGTCCAGTAATTTCATAGAATACTATTTCTTTTATATAATTACATAGGGACTATCTCACGCAAACATGTTGTAACATTTTCCTACTCGCTTTCATCCCCCATTGCAAGAGAATCCCTGTAAACTTCCTCTACCTAAAATCAAAAGAAGTATAGAATTTTTGAGGGAGTGCTCAGTGGTTCATATTCTCCCAATGAAAACTCAAAATCTAGAACCATGTATTATTTCTCCTGTAGAAAAGGTTGCAAAAGTTTCGATACCAATATTTACTCCAATTAATATAGCATAAGAGTTCCTGTTTTTCAGGAGGTTTTAATTGGTCCAGTTAAAATACTGATGTAATTTACAGTAGACAAATCGAGAGATAATGAGTTTTTTCCATAAGTGCTTTTGTTCCTCACCAGGATAAACACAATACTATTTTTCACGAAGTATCTGAAAATTGTGCGTTTGAAACTAGATGTAGTTATACAGATATAATATAGGCAGATAGTTTGGAAGTTAGCGGCTCTCATCCCTCTCTGTTCGTTCCTGTAAACCAGAACTCCTTAGAAAGAAATCTTTTTCCCTTGGGATAAACCTCTATACTACATCCCAATGCAGACCCCCCACTGTCAGTGACCCTACATTGACACAGAAAAATAGAAAAAACCGTCCATAAATTTAGAATCCTATAGTATCTCCTATGACGGCCACAACTTAGGGAATATTTTTAACATTGTGTATGAACACGAATTTTCAGAGAGAGAAAAGTACAATTATGGACGAGTGAAATCAAAGTTTCGCTGGCGAACCCCGCAGCAAGCTGCGGGGTATTCTACTGAGACAAAATTTAATTAAGGAAGTAGAAGTTAAGATAGTAGAAACCTATTTTTAACTTATTTTTTGATCAAACTTTTTCTTAAAAAATTTGAGGTTTAGCTTTCCTCTACTTTTTGTCTCCCCGCCTCAAAAGCCCTGAGATTCACTTCAATTGTTTTCTGTGGCACAAGGGCTTTAACACTCTCAAGAAAAGTTTCTTTCGGAATCGGCAGATAACTTGAAACCGCCCCTACCATCACGACATTCATCGCAAGCCTGTTCCCGGCCTCAAAAGCCAGCTCATCAGCATTAAAGGCTTTAACTATGTATTTTTCAGAAAGAAAATCAAGAATGTCCGAGACGTCGGGATATTTCGTAAGGCCTGAGGTAACAGTTACAGGAATTATAGGTTGCGTGTTTACTACAATAATTCCGCCATCCTTCAGAAAATCCAGGTATCTAACTGCTTCCATAGGCTCAAGGGCAAGCAGAAGGTCTGCACCTTTTTTCGGGATCATAGATCCATAATCATTTCCAACCCGGATATGGTTTACAACCGAACCTCCGCGCTGGGCCATGCCGTGGGTTTCCGCAGCCCGAATAGGTAAACCTGCAGTAACTGCGGCTTTTCCTATAATGTCCGAAGCAAGGATTGCACCCTGCCCTCCTACTCCTGTAATAAGGAGATCTAATTTCCTTTGCTTAGCCTGGCTCATCGCTTCACCTCCTGGATAGCATCAAACTTGCAGATCTGGGCACAAACCCCACACCCGCTGCAAAGGGCCGTAATCGCAGCACGTTTATTTTCCTCGTCAAACCCAATTGCAGGGCAGCCAAACTTCACACACTGATTGCAACCTTCACATTTTTCAGGGTCAACAACATACGGAACCCTACGTATACCTGCCCTTTTACCTGAAATCACACAGGGCTGCCTTGCAATAACCACAGCTGGACCTTCAAACTCTTTTGCTGCTTTAAAAGCTTCCTGGGTTTCTTCAAGCTTGTAAGGATCGACAACCAATACGAATCCGGCACCCATTGCTTTGCAGAGTTCTTCAAGTGAAACCTGTACTGTTGGTTCTCCCGTTGCCGTATACCCAACGCCCGGATTTGGCTGGTGTCCGGTCATGGCTGTAATACGGTTGTCCAGAATAGTAACTGTAATGTTAGCTTTATTGACAATCGCATTCAGAAGCGAGTTCATGCCTGAATGGAAAAAAGTCGAGTCTCCTATGGAACAGCAGATCGGCCGTTTTTCTCCTGCATGGTAGAGACCTGAAGCAACGCTGATACTTGAGCCCATGCAGAGTGTAGTCTCAACAGTGCCACTCTGGATCCCAAGAGTGTAACAGCCAATGTCGCTGGGATAAATCGCATCCTTTCCAAAAACCTTTTTCATTGAGTAGAAAGTTGCCCTGTGGGAGCAGCCTGCACACAGGGAAGGCGGACGGGGCGCAAGCTCAAAAGCCGTGTCTAAAGGTTCGGGTTCTGTCTCAAGGTCAAAAGTTTTCTTGAGAGCCTCAAGGAAAGCACTGACTTCCAGTTCCCCTTCTCTTGGCACAAAACCGTTAGTTTTCCCGAACACTAAAACCTCAAGCCCAGCTTCCTGTGCAATCATCTTTACCTGTTCTTCAACTATAGGCTCAAGTTCCTCGAACACAAGCACGGAATCTACGGTATTAAGCAGCTCGATAACCAGCTTTCTCGGAACCGGATAAGCTCCGATTTTAAGGAAAGAAACCTCAAGTCCAAGCTCTACAAGTGCTTCTTTTGCATACACCGAAGCAATTCCTGCACCTATAACTCCTAATTTGGCATTAGGTTTCAACTCAAGGGAGTTCCAGGGAGATTCGGCAAGAGCATCTTCAATTGGCTGCTGGACAGAAAGGAGATGTGTATGACGTGGACGGGCATTTTTTGGAAGCATAACCCAGCGATCCAGAAGCTTTTCAAAATGAGGAGCCGGCTTTTCTACTGGAATATCTCCAAGCTCGATATCTGATTTTCCATGCGAAATTCGGGTTGTTGGCCTAAAGATTACAGGGACTTCGAACTTTTCAGAGAACTCGAAAGCATAGGGCAGCATATCCTTTGCTTCCTGCGGGGTTGAGGGATCAAAACAGGGCACAAGGGCGAACTGGGCATAACGCCTTGTATCCTGCTCATTCTGGGAGGAGTGACACGACGGATCATCAGCAACGATCGCAATCAGCCCGCCCTTTGTTCCTGCGTACGCAAGAGTCATAAAAGGATCGGCTGCAACATTTAGCCCGACATGTTTCATTGTCACTACAGAACGGACTCCTGCCCAGGCAGCTCCGACCGCAACTTCCATTGCAACCTTTTCATTAACAGACCATTCTATATGGTAATCTCGATCTTCTCTGGCTGCAAGTGTGTCTATAATCTCCGAAGATGGAGTTCCTGGATAACCTGCAAGAACCTGCACTCCTCCTTCAAGAAGCCCACGGGCGATTGCCACGTTTCCAAGCATATACTCACGCATTGTCATAGTTATTGTCTCCAGTGTTTAAACAGGAAAAATATCGCTATAATAACAGATTAATTATATTCGTATTGATTTGTGTAGTAAACTTAAGTATTTTTGTCGATTAGTATTATCAAATTTGAAGTTGAATAAAGACAGCGAAGTAAACAACATCTGCTGTCTGAAACAAGTCAAAACTTTTGCATTATTCAAATACCATGATTAATAATATACTTTCGGATAGGTGTCCTGGAATCTTTCTCTTGAGTGATAGTAAACATGAAGAGAAAAATGAAAAACAATCGAAGTTCATACTTCTTGACAAAACAAAAATAGAGTTAAAAATTGACTTTTGAATGAAAATCTTTTTTGAACTTTTAAAACTTTTAAAGAAAGGGGAGATAGCGAAATTAAAGAGAACTCACTCAGTCCCAGCTCATGAATAAATAAATGGCTCAATTTTTCTGTAGAAGTTCTGCAAGTTTTTTAATTTCATCCAGCTCGAAATTAAGTTCTTCACCTTTAAGCGACGCTTTAAAAATTTCTCTATCTTCTGGGATTTCAGCCACTACATTCACGCAGTTTACAGCAGTCAGCATCTCTTCCCTTATATCTGGTTCAACCTTATTAAGCACGAAATAAACCTTACATCCGCACTGTGCGCCAAATTCATTAAATTTCTTTGAAAGCTTTAGGGACTCATAGGAAGGGTCAACAACAACAAGAATCAAGTCAAAGTCCTTATCAACCCCACGCCCGAAGTGCTCAGTGCCGGCTTCGGTATCCACAATTACGATATCATCTATACCCAGGTTAAGGTTTTCAAGAAATTCTCTTGTCAGAACTCCCATGGGGCAGGCACAGCCCTCTCCGAAATCATGGATTTTGCCAACTGCCATCAGCTTGACTCCATCCTTTTCTTCTACAAATTCAGTGGGAAGGTCGGAAAAGCTCCATCTCTTATTAAAAAAGCGGGACTGCTGCGCTGGCTGTCCTGAAGCACCCCCATTAGCTGCAAGCCCCCAGAATTGTGTTTTTTTTGGAGCAGCTAGTTGTTCCTTAAAGCCTTTTTTTCCTCCAAAATATTCCATAAGATCCCGAGGAGCTGCCAATCCAAGCTGGCTGTGTAGCCCATAATTGGACTCGTCAATGTCGAGCACGAGCACGTTTTTAGTTTTTGCCATTTCCTTTGCTAG
>DASXVB010000264.1:0-3718 GCA_036504475.1 Methanosarcina sp. | reverse complement strand
TAGGTAGCTGTAGATTTGTCTATAATTGGGCACTTGATAAGAAAATTAAAACATATGAACAAACAGGGAAATCAATTTCCAGATTTGACTTAAACAAATTAATTCCTACTCTAAAGGCTTCTAATGAGTGGTTAGGAGAAGTCAACTCTCAATCATTGCAGGGGATGACTAAACAGGTTGAATCTGCTTTCACTAGATTCTTTAGAGAGAAAACAGGATTTCCAAAGTTCAAATCAAAAAAAAATCCTATACAGTCTTTCCCTGTACCTCAACACTACTTTGTAGACTTTGAAAATAATACTGTCAAGCTTCCTAAAATAGAACCAATTAAAGCTGTTCTTCACAGAAAGTTTGATGGAGAGCTTAAAACAGCTACGGTATCAAGGACTTGTAAAGGGCACTACTATATCAGTATCTTTGTTGAAGACGGCAAAGAACTTCCAGCAAAGCAATCTTTTTCAGAACCAACAACAATAGGTATAGATGTAGGCATTAAAGATTTTGCAGTTATTTCTAATGGGGAAAAAATAGAGAATCCGAAATACCTGAAAAACTCTCTTAAAAGACTTAAAGTGCTTCAGAAAAGAGTATCAAGAAAACAGAAAGGCTCTAAGAACAGGGTAAAAGCCGTTAAAAGACTTGCTGTACTCTATGACAAAATAACAACTCAGAGAAATGATTTTCAGAACAAACTCTCTTTTAGACTTGTTAGCGAAAACCAAGCAATAGCTCTGGAAACTCTGAATGTTAAAGGTATGGTAAAGAATCATAATCTAGCACAGGCTATAAGTGATTCTGCATGGAGTAGCTTTGTAACAAAGTTAGAATATAAGGCTCAGTGGTTTGGTAAAACTGTGTTAAGAATTGGACAATTTGAGCCATCTTCTAAGCTCTGTAGTGTATGCGGATTCCACAATAAAGAGCTTCAATTAAAAGACAGAGAGTGGATATGTCCCGATTGTAAAACAAAACACGATAGAGACATAAATGCCGCTACCAATATCAAAAAATTTGCTCTCATAGATCAAAATCTAATTGGATTATGACACCTACGGAACGTGGGGAAGAGCTTGGGGACTTGTCCTCAATGGAGGGAGGAATGAACCAAGAAGCCACTCAGTCTTTAGCTGAGGGGTAGTTCACATAATGTATCGATTTAATCTTTATACAGGATTTCAGCATACTATTTACGGCAAAAAATAATTTACATTTTCTCAGAAGTTAAAGCTCTCTCATCTCGATACTTATAGAGGTTAGAAGATTGTAAAGTATATTGAATAAATGGAGTCTTTTACCCTACGACTATAGAAATGTGGTAAATCTAGGTGGGTTGTATGTACAGTGAGAATTTAAAATTGCCTTCTCCTATTTCCCTTGAGTCTATCCCTTACGTGTGGCAAGAGTGTGAAGTTCTAATTTTTCTCATTAACCTAGATGATTATGATATATTCAGTACAAATTATCTTACTAAAACAGAAATGAAACCTCTCGAGAGGTTACAGACCAGTCATTTTCAAAAAAGATATATTATCTCCAGAACGGTGTTAAAACACATTTTATGTGATATTGTTAGAGAGCGATCTGCCTCGGAAATATCCACATACAAGGATAGGTATGGGAGAGTGTGTATCCATAATCACAGTGACCTGTACATTTGTATATCATATACCCAAAGCATTGCAGTCCTTGCAATATCAAAGATCGATATAGGTATTGATATCGAACTTGAGAGAACACTGGCTCTTAAAAGTAACTTGAGGAACCTGAGCACGAAACCGTCTTCACTCACAGATGAATCCGTAAATGAAAATGATCTTTTAAAAATGTGGACTTTGAAAGAAGCCTATTCCAAGTTTTCAAACAAAAACATGCACCTTGTTTTTAGTAAAAAATTGGATCTCCGCGATTTTAGCTACTCAATTTATTTTTTGGATACTAAATATATATTATCTGTCATAACTTCCCCTGGATCTCATATTATCAATATAAATTATCTTCAGAAAATTGAATGTAACTGGGACTGAATATTAAAATGCATCATATCGATTTTACTCATACTTTTAGTCTTTGGTAGAATGTTTTGTTAACGGAGAATGTCTCAAATTATTTATATAGTTGTATTGCGTAAATTACCATTGGGGATTCACATATTATGGACTTATTTTTTGTGTTATTCACAATCATCGGTCCGCTAAACGAAATAAAGGGGATAATATATGGAACAGATAAAGAATGATATAGTCAATTACTTGAAGGCTAATTCTTTTATGGACAATAACAGCAGTTTGAATGATAGTGATTCTCTTACTCAGAATGGAATTATAGACTCCATTGGGCTGCTTGAACTTATGGACTATATCTGTGAGAAGTATTCTATCGAAATTCCTGAAGATATGCTGACACCTGAAAACTTTGATTCATTGCAGGGAATTACTAATATGATTACCAAACTGGCGAAGTGAAAAAGTATGCGAATTGATGCGTATATCACTGAGTACGCCAGAAAAACTCCTCAAAGCATTGCCCTGGAAGAAGGTAAAAATTCAATTTCCTATAGTTGCCTTGACAATGGCATAAATTCCATTGCTTCGCTTTTAATGGACTTTAATCATTGTCGATTTGCAATATTGGCAGAATCAGGCATACAGTACATAAAAGTGCTAATGGCAGTATATCGGTCATCTAATATTGCAATCCCTCTGCCAATAGAATTTCCTAAATTCAGTCTTGAAAGGATCCTTGATGCTGCTCATATTAACAATATTATAACAACTGATACGCAGTACTCAAGATTTGGAGAGGATTTTTTTGAGCGTTTTGGAACTATAATAGTTATCTCCGGCAAGATTTCAGGAGAGGTTTTGCGTAAGAAAATTGAAACTGAAACGAATAATCCGGAATTGCGCCTTGTTCTTTATACTTCAGGTACGACGGGTACCCCAAAAGGGGTCATGTTAAGTGACAGAAACCTGGTAACAAACGCAGAGTCAATAATAAAAGTACTTAGGATAACTTCCATAGATAGTGGAGCACTGGTAATATCCCTACATCATGCTTTTGGAAATTCGATAATTAACTCTCATCTGGTAGCTGGCGGCTCTGTCAAAATTGGAAACATGAATTTTATAGACCCGATTTTTAACCTTGTAGGATCAGGTGTTTCCATATTTTATGGGGTGCCCAGTACCTACCGAATACTCCTTAGATATCCTGACAGATTCAAAGGAGCTTTTTCTAACGTTAGAACCGCCGCATCGGCAGGGGGAGGGATGGATAGAGATATTGTAGAAGAGATAAAAGGATTAGCTCCTGATGTGGAAATTTTACCAATGTATGGGCAAACTGAAGCTACAGCAAGGCTTGCCTACCTGCCAGCAGAAGATCTAGACGAGTTTGTAGATACTATAGGAAAAGCAATTCCGGGGGTCATACTGGATGTCGTTGATTCCGAGTACAGGCCAGTAAAACTCAATATAAAAGGTGAACTAGTTGCCAAGGGAGATAGTATTATGCTAGGTTATCTGGACGATGAACTTGCGACTGAAAAAAGAATTGTAAATGGATGGTTGCATACCGGTGATCTCGCACAGAAATTGCCCAATGGATATATCAGACTACTTGGACGCAAGGATGACCTCATCAAAATCGGTGATCATCGTGTTAACCCAAGAGAAATTGAGAGAAGTATAGAGGAAAATAACGAGGTTTCCAAAGTTTT
>DASXVB010000263.1:0-15775 GCA_036504475.1 Methanosarcina sp. | reverse complement strand
AAAAGCGAGTACATCCCACGTATTTGATGAATATATTGAGAGATTCTCTCGCTTTCGATTTTCAATGATTCATACCCACGACCCATTTCTGAAGCAGGCAGTAAAGCTAGCTATAACATTGAAGCTTTTTAACTATTTCCTTGGATCATAAGAATTTATCATTCGTTCATTTATAATTAGCTGCCCTCTATAAAATCTAGTTCTCCATTATTTGTTCACTTATTTTTCTTATCCATATGGTACCGTAAATAGGACTTACGCACTTATACTGCAAAATCAAGTACATTAAACGTCGTAGTTAAAATTTTAATTTAGAAAGTTATGTATTTACTGCTGTTGTTTTGTGTTTCAAGTGCGTAAATCCTGATAATATCCTCTAGCATAATATCATTAGCCCGAATACTTTTTTTCTGATAATATCTCTTGGCGTGTTCCACGAGCAGGGCATGGTATTCCTGGTACACAGCCAGGTCTTCAGGCAAATTTTCTTCAAACAAGGCTTTGATTTCATTATAACTTGCCTTTTTATCAGCAAGGCCCAGGTTTGTTACTATTCTTTTAGTATAAGCATCAACAACAAAAGAAGGCTGTTTGAAGGCATAAAGCAGGATTGAATCGGCAGTTTCAGGGCCCACGCCTGTTAAAGAAAGGAGCTCTGTACGTGCAGGGATCCGGCTTCCAAGCTCAGAAAACCAGCAGGCAAGGATTTTCAGGCGCATTGCTTTCTGATTGTAGTAACCTGCCGGTTTGATAGCTGTTTTCAGGTTTTCCGGGTCAAGTGAAAGAATTGCTTCAGGGGAAAAGGAATGAGTCTGTTTAAGGTTAAGGAGATGTTTAAGATTCAGAAGAGCCTTTTCAACCTGCATCCAGCTTGTATTCTGGGTAAAAAGGGCTCCACATATAATTTCAAACTGCTGGCTTCTAGTTTGAGGATAGGTATAGTCGGAAGGATGGTATCCCTGGACAGAGCCAGTTTTTGTGGGATTTGTCACCCCGGCTTCACGAAGTTCGGTTAAAGGCCACCATCCCTGAGGACCGTAGGAGGCAAGGAGACAATCATAGATCTTCCTGATAACAGGCTTGGTTCCTGTTTTTTCGTAACCGAGATTTTGAGCGCTCTTTTTCATTTAAACATCTAATACTCAAGAATAGTTTAAAACTTTTTTATTTCAGGATTAGCCTTTATGTATTTTCATTTTTCAAACTTTACTAGCTTTACTAGTTCTACTAACTTTACTAACTTTACTTAATCTACGTAGCAAAAATTATTTTCAAATTTTTCATTAACCCGTGTAATCAAAAAAAGAAAAATATTTTTTTCTGTTTTCTAGAGGCAGAGGAGATATTAGAGCAGAGGAAAAACTGCTCAAATGCTTTCAAAAAGAAATTAATTGCTTTCAGAGGCAGCTTTGTACTTATCTAAGACAGCACTAACGCCCTGTTTTGCAGGTTGTCCTTCACTCTGCACAGCGATATAATCTCCAGACCCCCGGGATTTTGCAGGAGAATATTTGATAGCAAGTACTCTCATTATACTGAGTACAAGCAGTAAAGCCGCCAGACTTAAGACAAATTGATACGCGAGTTCCTTTGAATAGAGGCCTACTGCGATTTCACGCAGGACTATAAATATTGTGGCATCTGTGATATCCGTAAGTCTTATTCTGTCGTTTTCTTGGTAATCAACAAAAGCTTTGAAAAGGTCAATCACAATAAAAACAGTAAGTACACTTGTTACCATATTATTGAATCCGCTTTCGAGAGACTCAAAAATAATGAGACGGATATCCAGCAAGGTCTTTACCATTCCCATAACTAAAGCCAGCAGTAATATATAAAGAAAGATTATACTAATGCTATCTGTGACTCTTTTAAATAGTTTAATGCTATCCATTTTATCTCCTATATCCACTGCCTCTCATATTTTAGACCCTATATATAGCTTTTCATATAATTCTTCATATTAATTCAAGAAATATATTTATTGATTTGAAATTACCTCCTTTTCTTGCCATCTATATTTTCCGAGAAGATCCTTTCAGGTAAATGACCATTTAAGATATTTTTCCTCCTAACTGATCATTCGTATCTCAGTGCATCCACAGGTTTCAGTTCCGAGGCATTCTTTGCAGGCACGAGACCTGCAATCAAACCTACAATTATGGAAACAAAGGCCGAAATAAAGGTAGCTTTAAAGCTGAGAACGAATTCAAAGGGGACTTTCATCTTAATTGAGAGTAACAAGAGAATTGCTTGGACTGTGGCTGTCCCGAGGAGAATTCCTATAATTCCACCCACAAGGCTGATCATTGCTGCGTTGCAGAGAAAAATAAGCATAATATCTCTGTTTTTTGCTCCGATAGCTTTCATAATCCCAATTTCTTTGGTTTTCTCAAGGACAGAAGTAAACATTGTATTCGCAATTCCCGTAGAACCTACAAGGAGGGAAATACCTGCAATGAATGCCAAAAATGCGGTAAGACCGGTAATGAGCTTTCTGGTGTTCTCAATTGCTTCTTTTTGAGAATTTACATAGAAGTCCTGGGTGTCTTCGGTAACTCTTCTCGATAGCCTTAACTTGCGCTCGATCTCTTTAAGGGCTACATTATAATCTGCTTCTTTAGTGAGTTTGACCTCTATTGAGCTGTAGACATCCCTTTCACTTTCAGAAGAGCTCTCATCGCTGGAAAGGGTATATGCATCCTGATACGGCATATAGATGCTGCTTCCGAAAGTTCCAGTTAGACCTCCAAGAAGCCCACCACCATTTGCCAGAATCCCGACTACCCTGTACGATTTGTCGTTTAATAGAATTATCTCGTTGAGCCTGATTTCTCTCTTGAAAGTTTTCTTTGCAAGCTCGTTTGAAAGAACCACAACATTCTTATCTCCTGTATCCAGCATCCTACCTTGCTCGATATCTTTTTTTGTAATCTTTGGCCAAACACCTGGATCCACGCCTTGGATCCAGACAGGAGTACTCTCGCCACCAATCTTCATTTCTGCGTCTTTGTCAACATTAACATTTATAGATTCTATAGCCGGAATACTTCGCAGGGTAAGTACGTCCATATTTGTGAGTTGAGCTTCTGTCACCTGTTCAAACTCGACAGAGCTAGATGTATTGGTCTGAGCTTCCGCTTCATCCTCTTCGGTTTCTGCAGCTGTCTTCGAGGTTTCTCCCGAAGCTCTTGAACTTCCGTCAATATTTCCTGAACTCTCTACTGTGGATTCTTCATCGGTTATCTGAAATGGGGTTGAAGCTACGATTGTGATAGTATCACCACCGAAGCCCTCGAGTGTTTTAGTTACCTCTTTCTCGAAATATTCTCCTGTAGTGACAATAGCCATTACCGAAGCAATCCCTATTATTATTCCTATAATAGTCAGCCAGCTCCTCAGCTTATTGGCTTTGACCATGTTTAGGGCAATCTTTAAAATCTTTCCCGGTTTCATGGAACACAGACTCCATTTTCCGCGTTCTTTTGATTTACTTGTCCGGGTCCTCGACCTTCATTTCGTTAAGTTCATCTTCCTGTGTGCTCTTCAATCTTATCTTTTTTTGACGTTTTTTATAGATAAAAGCGCCTGCTCCGCAAACGAGTACAGCAAGTCCAATATATTTCAGTGAGCTCGAATTACTCTCTTTCGATTCACCATTCGCAGCTGATGGGGTAAAAGGCGAGGAATAAAGGGATAGCTCCTTTTCCTCAGTCTGCCTGATTCCGTCATTTGAAGTGTAGCTAATTTCAAATTTTATAGGGAGGTCTTTCTCCATCGCTACCGGCTTCAGGTTGAAATCGGCAATTGTATTGTCTCCCTTTTGTAGGTTCCCAATAATTACGGAGTTACTCCCATCCGTGACAGTCCAATTTGCCTGTACGGGGACAGAAATCTTAACTGAGTTTGCCCCGTTGTTTCCAATGTTCGAAACCGTAAAAGTGTAAGCTCCAGTAGGACTTCTTTCCATGAATGCGATATCGAAATCCGTGGTGCCTCCTATGTAAACTCCGGCCTTACTTTTGATCTCTTTTCGCTTCTGGTTTTCTACGGTGCCCGCTTCAGTAATAGTTTTTAGTTCTTCAATATCATCATATGTAAGCACCGTATCCAGCTTATACAGGCCTGGCTTTGTATTGACGTTCGTCAGAACCGTGAAGCTAACATTGGCAGTATTTCCTATATCAATCAGGTTAATGTGCTTAACATTACTGGAACCTACAGGAAGAATCACATCATTAGCACATTCCCAGGAAAACATCGCGTTTTTCAATGGAGAATTTCCCACGTTTTTTATGCCGAAAACAAGATTGGTTTTCTCCCCTGGCACCATTTTTTCGACACTGATATATTCAATTTCAGCGTTTGATTCACTATCCACTTCTATATTAAGCTCTTTTACAAGAGAGAGCTTATTGTTATTCTTATTTGTGTAAAAGTATACTTTCAGGGGATATTTGCCTTCATTGACATCGTTTTCAACCCCTAGTTTGAATTTCACAACCTTTTGGCGGTTATCCTCAGAGCGTTTTCCCAGAATGCCTATGTTCTGTACAAGACTCTCACCAGCAAGAGCCTTAAAAGGATACTCGGGTTTAATTTCCATAACACAATTTTTAAGGTCTTCATATCCCGTATTCTGGATTGAAATCCTGACTTCAAGGACGTCCCCTGGTTTTACTGGGTCCGGATCTTGATTAAGCAGGTCGACAGTTAAGCCTGTATCAAGGCCCGAACTCGTATTAGAAGTACTCCCATCGTCAGCCAGGGCGGGATAAACACATAAGGAGAACAGCAAGAGCAAGCAAAGAAAACCTGTAAGTTTATGATTCATTTATGTTCCTCAGTTTACTTATTCATAGGTTTAAACAAAGTTTGGAATGATCTCTTGGGTGCATATGGTCTGAAAATAGTTTGAATCTGATCTTAATAACCTGAAATAATCTCAAATGGTCTGATTTTAGTCTGAATTTACTGTGAGCTTTTTCTGAATTAGCGATAAATTCGGTCTAAATTTATTATGAGTTTTAATCTGAATTTATTTCAAAAATGTTCTATAGTCTCTTATCAGCCTTCGGTCTCCAGTCCTTCGTGATGGGCTTCGGGGTCAATTTTTACTTCATTCATTTCTTCCCTGATAATTTTACCATCCCTCAGTTCGATGTGCCTGCTTGCGTATTTTGCAAGGTGCAGGTCGTGTGTGACCATAACTATTGTTTTGCCTTCTTCTTTCCAAAGCCTGTGTAGAATTCCCAGCAATTCTTTTCCAGTAACACTATCCAGAGCGCCTGTTGGTTCATCTGCGAGGATGATTTCGGGGTTACATGCTAGTGCTCTTGCAATCGATACTCTTTGTTGCTGGCCACCTGAAAGTTGAGAGGGCTTGTGTTGAATTTTATCTGAAAGCCCTAACAGTGAAAGCAGTTTCTTTGCCCGTTTCTCTGCCGTCCTATCATCAATTTCCTGGATTTCCAGGGGCAAAAGCACATTTTCAAGAGCTGTCATGCCAGGAATCAGATTATACTGCTGGAAAACAAACCCTATTGTTCGACCTCTCAAGGCTGCAAGCTCTGATTCTTCAAGGTGGGCGATATTTCGACCTTTCAGGAAAATCTTACCTTTTGTAGGAGTGTCTAAGCAGCCCACTAGGTTCATCATTGTGGACTTTCCGCTTCCTGAAGGCCCGACTATTGCAACGAATTCTCCTTTCGTGAATTTCACATTCACAGCTTTCAGAGCATTGACCTGAACTTCTCCCATTTGGTAAATTTTCCAGACATTCTGAAAGCCTATAAGTGTATTTTCCATATTTTCTCCTATAGAACTTACTAAAGTAATTATAATTAATTCTTTAAAAATTTACTCATATTTGATTTTAGTTAAAAAAGTATTTATATTTATAAAAAAATAAGAGAAAATATGAAAGCATATTAAAGAAAAAAATATAAAAATTAACAAAATACTGAGGAAGGAAATATCTTTTAGAAACTCATTCGAGATCCGAGTCTTCAAAAATAAACAATTCATTGAGTGTGGTATCCAAGCATTTGGAAATTTTGTATGCAAGCTTAAGTGAGGGATTATATTTTCCTTTTTCCAAAAAAACAATGGTTTCTCTCCTGACCCCTACCATTTTTGCAAGGGCTTCCTGAGTAAGGTCGTGTCTAGCTCGGAACTCCTTGATCCTTGTTTTCATTCTGTAACCTCTGGAAGTCCTTATTCAACATCACTTTTTTGCGTGAAATACCACCTGAAGATATTTGCTGAAATGGCCATGAAGATCAGAAGTATACCAAGCACACCTCCATCAGTAAACTCAACCAGTTTGAAGGAGTTCGCCAAATAGAGCACTGCAATGAGTACCAGTGTCAGAAGCCAAGAATAAGTTATCCCGTAAGCTGCCAGTTTTTTGTCCTTTCATCTCTGTCTGGAAGGTCACCTTGTCTGAAGAGCCTAAAGGCTGTCAGAATAAAAATGATAAGTCCCATGCTGATCAGAAAACTTGAAACCAAGGCTTCATATTTATAACAAGTTGCTGATACTATTCCGGCAAGCAGAATAATAACTCCTAAAGCAAGCTTGTACGCATATCTATTTTCTATATTTTTCATAGATCTTCGGGGTTATCTGATTAAGCTAAAAACATGACATTTATGCGCTGATCAGAACCATAAAAGACCTCGATTCTGAGACACTTATTTTGATATAAACAGGAGTGATATTCCAAGGAGATGTGAGAGAAGAAACAGCTGAAGTTAATCAAAAACACAAACGTCTTATAAGACAGAAGATCCCTTAAAAAGCAGAAGATTTTTAAAGACAGGTTATGGAGCAGATTAATATGACCCTTGTTATCGCTTTTATCGGAAAAAACGGTGCAGTCATGGCAGGAGACATGCGGGAAATCTCTTTTCAAGGAGATAAACCGAACAGAGAAAAGCTTGAAAAAGAGCTTTACAGCGGGGCAATAGTCACGGATGACGAGCTCGCAAAAAAAGCTGAAGAATTCGGTGTTGGCATAACTGTTACGGACTGCAAAAGCAAAATTTCGGAGAGAGACGGCATTTTAATAGGGGAAGTCTCCTCAATTGAAGGCGGGGTCACTAAAAAAAGAAGACTGTACGCCTCAGCCGGAAACTACGCGATTGCCGAGCTCAGGGATTCCGAGGTAACATTAACCTCTCATGCAAAAGGAAGCAATTTAATAGTTCTCGGAAATGATTTCACGAAGCAGGTAGCCAATAAATGCTTCAAGGACAACTGGACGAAGAAAAGTACTTTTCAGGATGCCGTAAAGATTCTTATGCTCTGTATGGAAACCGCAGCTAGGAAAACCGCTTCTGTGAGCAAGCAGTTCTTTTTGATTCAGACAACTTCAAATATTGATGTTTTGAAAACTGTCGAGAAGGACAGACAAGGCTGAAAAAATAGAAAAAAACGGATTGACCATTCAAAATTCGAGATTCAGATAACTAATTTTGAGTTTTGGGACGAGCTCATTCTATAACTTAGTACCTCAGGTGATTTCAATCAGAGTTGCTTAAATGAATATGTCATCGAAAGTAGAAGAGTTTTTGATCAAAGTATTTGAAAACTACTTTGGCAATAATTCTAAAAAAATAAATGACTCTGGAAAAAGAGAAAGGGTAATTGCTTATAGCGTTACTCTAAGCATCATCATGAAGAAGTATAAGGGTCATGAGGACTGTTGTCATTTGGATTTAAATTACGCCAAGGACAACCAGATCCATTAGTACAATCGCCACCAGAGTCAACGTATTTATTACTCAATGCGTTGCCAATAGGGTTATTGTTCCACTCATTTGAAATAACTGGATGTTTTTGTGCACTTGCTGCCATAGCTGTTAATGACACTACGAAACAAACTGCCAGCAAAATGGCTATTATTCTTTTGATTTTGTTTTCCATGATCTACACCCCTAATTTTCACTGCTTTTCAATATGCTACTAATGAAAAAAACTATAGTAGCCAGCTATTTTTAAGCTACTACTCGTAAATTCCCCCCATTTTTGTTAGTAATATATAAATTTAAATATAGAAATAATTCAGCTCTAAAAAAATAATACGATTAGGACTTACGGCAGTTGAAATCCAAAATCAATAGCATTAAACTTATAACTGTTTAATATGCATCTTTTACTGCAACGGCTACTGTGCTTGATTTTGAATTTCACACGCCGTAAGTCCTAAAGATAAAATAAACATTGACATTTATATGCAGCCGAAGAATTAGGAATTGGCATAACGGTCACGGACTGCAAAAGCAAGATCTCTGAGAGACAGAATTGAAGAAAAAGACCGAAATAACTGAAAAGACAGAAGAAAAAGTTAAAAAGGTAAAAAACACTGAAAGGACAGAAATTCTTTCTACCACTACTTTTTCGGCTTATTCACCTGTAAAAAGTTCGACAAATTCGAATTTTGTCACATCAAACAGGCCTCTATCTCCCAATTTAAGCTCAGGGATTACAAGAAGCGACATAAACGAAAGTGTCATAAAAGGCGACGTAAGCGAGGTTCCTAGTTTCCGAGCTTCTTCATTCAACTGCTGGTACCTTGCAGCTACTTCTTTTCCGTCCAGAGTGCTCATGAGGCCTGAAACCTCGAGAGGAAGGTCAAGTAGATTCTTTGCGGTCCCTACAACGATTCCCCCCCGGTTTTCTACCAGCCTGTTGACGGCTCCAACTATGTCCTCATCAGTTGCTCCGACTGCAATTATATTATGACTGTCGTGGGCAATGCTGCTTGCAATAGCTCCTTTTTTCAGGCCTATATTTTTAATGAAACCGATCTGAACAGGATCGTCAGCATACCTGCTCAGAACAACCATTTTTAAAATATCACGTGCCGGGTCCGAAACCAGATTTTCGTTTTCTATCTTTGGAAGTGCCAGTTCCTGACCTGTGACCAGTTCTCCGTCCTGAGCGACTATCACTCGAATTTTTTTCGTCTGTTTTTTCATCTGTTCTCCTTTATTCTCAGAAGCAGGCACAGCCAGTTTTACATCGCCAAGTGATATCTTGCCTCTGTTGAAAACGTTTTTTGCAGGAGCTTTTTCGATTGAAAAAAGGACCTTTCCATTATCATAAACACAATTTCCTTCAATAAAGGTCTTCAGCACATTGAACGACTTCAGGTCGTCTACAATAATGAAATCGGCAGGATTTCCCTCGCGCAGCAGTCCTACATTAAGCCCGTAGTGTTCCACTGGATTGATAACTGCTGCCTTGATGAGGTTATAGATCTCAAGTCCTTTTTCCTGCCCGCGCCTGAGAAGCTTATCGATATGTCCCTCATGTGTCAAAGTATCTGGGTGGGAATCATCGGTGCAGAGCATAACCGACTCGGGATATTCATCTATCAATCTGTACAGCGTCTCGAAATTCCGGGCTGAACTTCCCTCCCGGATCAAGATCTTCATCCCGAGCTTTATTTTCTCAACTGCTTCCTCATAAGTAAAAGATTCGTGGTCTGTGGAAATTCCTGCACTCACGTATTTCTGGAGGTCGGCTCCTCTCAAACCGGGAGCGTGCCCATCTATAACTTTGCCGTGTTTTTTAGCGGATTCCAGTTTCGCGATTACTTCAGGGAATCCCATAATCACACCCGGGAAATTCATCATCTCCGAAAGGTAATGCAGATCCTCCCTTGCCAGCAACCGGTCAACAGCCTCCGCATCCAGTACCGCCCCTGCGGATTCAAAAGGAGTAGCCGGCACACAGGAGGGCACTCCAAAAAAGATCTTAAGAGGAACTTTTCTGGCATCCTCAAGCATGTACTCAATGCCTTCTTCTCCCATGACGTTTGCAATCTCATGAGGATCACTAACAACCGCAACCGTACCTCTTGCAACCGCCATCCGGGCAAAAACCGAAGGCACGGTCATCGAACTTTCGATATGCACATGGGCGTCTACAAACCCTGGGAGGATGTACTGCTCAATATCGTGCTCCTTCTCTTTGATACTTATGATCTTCCCGTTTTCAACAGTAATTTCACCCTTGAATTTCCTTCTGGAAATGGCATCAACAATGATTCCCTGGTACGTCTGCATGGTAATTCATTGCAACCGTAAATTTATAAATTTTTTCAAATAAGCTGATGTTAGGTAGTGTTGATGTTTTGAAGCTGTGGGAATAGATCAGAAAAGATGAAAATAATAAATTCGAAAGTGAAAGGTGTAATCAATTGAGAGCTAAAAATATAATTAAAAAGCATTAGTTATAATTATGATCTGAAATATAAATAGAAAGTATTAGTTGAGGGAAATGTTAATTGAAAAACAAAATATAAATAGAAAGTATTACTTGGTAAATAAAATATAAATACATTACAAAAGTACAATAATACATGGAAAAAAGTCATACAGAGATTCAAGGGCTGAAAATCCGGAAAATGAGACGTGATGAAGCCGAATTCGTAATCCAAATGGAAGCCGGCGAAGGATGGATCCCTGGTATCCATGACGGGGAAATTTTTTATGAAACCGATCCTAACGGTTTTTTTATTGCAGAAATTGAAGGAGAGCCCATAGGCTGTGTCTCTGCTGTTGCATATGACGATTCCTATGGTTTTCTTGGTCTCTATGTGGTTAAACCCAAATTTAGGGATAAAGGAGTTGGGATTAAATTAACTGAAAAATGCCTGGAACGGATGGGAAACAGGAATATTGGGCTTGATGCGGTAGTGGAAAACGAAAAGAAGTACCAGGAGCTCATGAAGTTCAAGTCCTTTTATAGCAACCTGCGCTTTGAAGGAAGAGGGGGAGGCGAGGTTCCGGACGGACTTGTAAAAATCTCAGATGTGCCATTTGAAAGCCTGCTGGAGTACGACAGGGAAATGTTTCCGGCTCCAAGACCTACTTTTCTGGAAAAATGGATTAAACAACCTGATTCTTATGCCTTTGCAGCCGTTGAAGCCGGAAAGCTGAAAGGATACGGCGTTATAAGGAAATGCCTGATCGGATACAAAATAGGCCCTCTTTTTGCCGACGACGCGGTAACGGCAGAAAAAATCTTTCTGGCTTTCAAGGCCTCTATTCCAGATGAAGCTGTATTTGTTATAGATGTTCCGGAACCAAATAAAAAAGCACTGGAAATTACCAGAAAATATGGAATGGACGTAGTATTCACAACTATCCGGATGTACAGCCGGGAAGAGCCTAATATAAATCTTGGAAAGATTTACGGGAGCACGACTTTGGAACTCGGATGAAGGTTTCTAATATCGACCTGTAAAAACGGAATTTAAATCATTTTCCAAGAAATAGGTCTGGAAGCTGAGGCATTGCAAGCCATTGGGCAAATTTATTATAGGTTCTACCAAGCTTTTGTGCAAGTTCTATGCCTTTTTCAGTTCCTTTAATGATTTTATTATAGTCAGAACCAGGATTATTTAACTTATCGAGGAATCGACATAACTTATTGAAAGGTTTAGCTAACTCCTTTTTATCAGAATCGGCACTTGTCTCATCCAGACTGTCCTGAATTTTTTCCAAGTCGCTATCAAGTTTGGAATTCAAGTTTTCGAGTTCGTCTTTTAAATTATCAAACTCGGTCCGAATCTGTGGCAAGTCTATATTTAAATCGATGTTGACTTTTATAATAACATCTGTTTTTTGTTCTACTTTTGTAATTGAGTTAGATTTTGTATTTACCAAAATGTTTGGGCTTACTACAATATTCTGCATCAGCTTTCTGAAGGTTTCGTCATGCTCATACTCGTTAAGTCTTTCTTCTCTCTTCTTGTAACCATCTAATAGCAATGAAATAGATATATGCTCGTAACTTTCATGACACTGAATTGTTTCTTCTCTTCTCATTTCAGCTTTTAACAGCTTTTCATATGAGTATCTTTCAGGACAATATTTAGAACAGTTGCATGGGATTTGTTTACTGACATTTATCTTTTTTATAGAGGTATTTATTTGATCTAGCTGGTCACAGATTGCACCAAGAGCTCCTCTTTTATTGTCACCTGTTATTCTGATTTCGATTTGCTTTTCATCAGCTTTCATCTTTACAAGAGCACGCGAATTTTGGAGCTTTAATATCACTCCTTCTCTCCAGCAGAGAGGCATGCCATTATTCTTTTTCTCAATGTCCTGATGCATGCGCACGATAAAACGGGTAATTATACCAGAAGGCAAAAAAGAATCGTAAAAATAGTAGAAGTACAAGTTTTTTTCATCATCCCAATCATAATCGGGTTCACTTTTGGGTAAAAGTTCTGGGATAAGATAATTGCTTTTGCCAGGTAGTTCGTATGCAAGTTCAAATTTATTCATTAGCTCCATTAGTTGCGAGTGAACGGCTGATGGGTATGTTTCTTTGTCCCAGATCTGGTCTAATTCATTTTGTAATAACACACCTTCACTATGGAGAACAGATTTTGCAGACAAAATTTTGTAAAATGCTCCAGTAGCCCACTCAGGTTTTAAAATCACTATATTTTTCAACCCTATTCTATCTCTAAAATGAAGAGTTACCCCCAGATCATGTAAATATCCATCTAATATATCGACATTTTCGGCATCCAAACCTTCAGATATACATATTTCGCGAAATTTATCATATGGAATCCGATTCTCTTTGATTCCTTCCAGTTTTTTTCTTACTTCATACCAGGAATCCACCCATTTCGCTCTCATTAGAGGAAGGTTCCAAGCAGTTTCACAGATAATTTCTTTTAAACGGTTGATCCCTTTTCCATCCTTGTTGTCAATTTTTATGTCACAGGCAATTTGAGGGAACTTACTTTTCAAATCTTTAAGGTTCAGGTCATCATTACTTTCGTTCATCTTGCTCATTACAAGAACTATTGGACTATCATCTCCAAAAGCTTCAAGCATGTGCAACCAGTAGTATATATTATCATAATCTTTTGTTTTTCTTGCATTCCATACAAGTAGATAGACCGAGCGTTTTGTCAGGAAAAACTGGTGGGTTGCATGGTAGATTTCTTGTCCTCCAAAATCCCAGATATTTAATTTAATCGATCCATTCCCAGAACATGGTACTGGAATATTCCATTCAGATATGTTTATTCCCTCAGTTATCTCATCTCCTATAAACACATCATTGATCAATCTATTAACAAGGCATGTTTTCCCAACTCCCCCATTACCTACCAATATCAGCTTAGCTTCATTATGTTCCGAAGTTTTTGATTGTGCCAAATAAGTGAAAATCGCTTTCACACCCATTGATATAATTTCTGGAGGGGGTAAGGTTAAAGGGTTCGAGGATAAGTCAAATGTTGTAAGACTTTTAAGTTCTGTAATTTCAGGTGGCAGTTGTGTTAACTGGTTCCTAAATAAGTTAAGTGTCGTAAGGTTTTTAAGTTCTCCAATTTCAGGTGGCAGTTGTGCCAACTGGTTCCTAAAGAAGTCAAGTGTTGTAAGATTTTTAAGTTCTCCAATTTCAGGTGGTATTTGTGTCAACTGGTTCCTAGATATGTTAAGTGTCGTAAGGCTTTTAAGTTCTCCAATTTCAGGTGGTATTTGTGTCAGCTGATTTCTAAAAAAGTCAAGTGTTGTAAGGTTCTTAAGTTCTCCAATTTCAGGCGGTATTTGTGTCAGCTGGTTCCTAGATAAATCAAGTGTTGTAAGGTTTTTTAGTTCTGTAATTTCGAGTGGCAGTTGTGTTAGCTGGTTTTTAGATAAGTCAAATATTGTAAGGTTTTTAAGTTCTCCAATTTCGGGAGGTATTTGTGCCAGCTGGTTCTCTGATAAGAAAAGTATTGTAAGACTTTTAAGTTCTGTAATTTCGGATGGTAGTTGTATCAGCTGGTTCTCTGATAAGGAAAGTGCTGTAAGTTTTTTAAGTTTTGTAATTTCGGGCGGCAGTTCTGCCAGCTGGTTTTTAGATAAGTCAAATGTTGTAAGACTTTTAAGTTCTGTAATTTCGGATGGTATTTGTGTCAGCTGATTCCTAGATAAGTAAAGTGTTGTAAGATTTTTAAGTTCTGTAATTTCAGGTGGCAGTTGTGTTAGCTGGTTCCCTGATAAGGAAAGTGTTGTAAGGTTTTTAAGTTTTGTAATTTCAGGTGGCAGTTGTGCCAGCTGATTCCTAGATAAATAAAGTGTTGTAAGACTTTTAAGTTCTGTAATTTCAGGTGGTATTTGTGTCAGCTGGTTCTCTGATAAAGAAAGTATTGTAAGGTTTATAAGTTCTCCAATTTCTGATGGCAATTGTGTCAGCTGATTCCTAGATAAGTCAAGTGTTGTAAGGTTTTTAAGTTTTGTAATTTCGGGTGGCAGTTGTGTCAGCTGATTCCTAGATAAGTCAAGTGTTGTAGAGTTTTTTTCATAAGCTTCGCTAATAAGCTGCATCACCCTTTCATGTGTCATTGATTTACCTCATTTACATATCTCAGCTATGAGAAAGTTTCAATTTCTTTACGTTCCCTTTATACTTTAAATCTAAAAGCTTTTTCTTTTTATTCGAATGTTTTTGTCAGAACACAAATTTATCCAATCATTTTGAAAAATGAGTTCATGAAAATTAAATTGAAACCTCAAACTCCTGATTAACAATTAATACCACCTCTACAATTATTCTCTTCATGTCCCCCAAAGCCGGATGGCAGTTCTGGATAGACCGTGGAGGCACGTTTACTGATATCGTAGCCCGCAGCCCTGATGGAAAACTGATCACGCACAAGCTTCTTTCTGACGATCCGTGTCATTATAAAGATGCAGCTATGCACGGGATCCGGCAGATTCTTGGGCTGCCCGGAAATGCACCCCTGCCTGCTGAAATCATAGAATCTGTGAAAATGGGAACAACAGTTGGCACAAATGCTCTTCTTGAGCGAAAAGGGGAACGGACTGTGCTTGTTATAAACAGGGGGTTAGGGGACGCTTTGAGAATCGGGTACCAGAACCGCCCGGATATTTTTGCTCAGAAGATCGAACTTCCGGAACAGCTTTATGAAAGGGTTATTGAGATTTCCGGAAGAGTCGGTGCCGATGGAAAAGAGCTTGTGCCCCTTGACCTCGAAAGCGCAAAAAAAGAGCTTGAAGCAATTTTCGAAGCCGGGATTTGCTCGGCTGCAATCGTACTCATGCATGCGTACAGGTATCCTGAGCATGAACTCAAACTTGGGAAGCTTGCCAGGGAAATCGGTTTTACGCAGGTGTCCCTCTCTCATCAGGCAAGCCCGTTAATTAAACTCGTAAGCAGGGGGGAAACGACTGTAGTGGATGCATACCTCTCTCCTGTGCTCCGAAGGTACGTTAATATGGTACAGGAATCCCTGGAAGAAGGAAGGGAGGAAAAAGAAGGAAAAGAAAGCGGGGATAAAACAGAAAAAGATAGCGGGGACGGAAAAGAGAACGAAGTTAAGAGAAGTCCCAGGCTTATGTTCATGCAGTCCAGTGGAGGGCTTACGGATGCGGAAACATTTCAGGGCAAGGACTGTATCCTGTCCGGTCCTGCCGGTGGGATTGTTGGAGCTGTTGCAACCTCGGAAATGGCAGGGAAAAGAAAAATCATTACTTTCGATATGGGTGGCACATCTACGGATGTAGCCCAGTATAGCGGGGAATACGAGAGAAGTCTTGAAACCGAGATTGCAGGGGTGCGCCTGTGTTCGCCTATGATGCGCATCCATACGGTTGCAGCAGGCGGAGGTTCCATACTTCACTACGAAGGAGGTAGGTTCAGAGTAGGCCCGGATTCTGCTGGTTCGGATCCGGGACCGGCGTGTTATCGAAAAGGAGGGCCGCTTACGGTTACCGACTGCAATGTC
>DASXVB010000262.1:0-4222 GCA_036504475.1 Methanosarcina sp. | reverse complement strand
AATTTATGATCCTTACACTTCTTGGTTACGTTACGGGCTTAATATTGAGGTTCAAGCTAAATTCTCAAGTTAGTAGACGAACCGGCTTTTGATTTTAATCCAGGGCACATATTAATTTAGAGATTTTGTTATTCAGAAGTTCTCTCCTTTTGAACATGCAGTTTCTAATCTCTCAGTTAGTCTTATATAACATTGTAATTTTTTTATACACGTAACAAATTCCAAAATTTATATAGTCCCTGCTGATAAATGCTGTCTTCCTACTCTATAATAACAGCCAAATCGTCAGGGCGACAAACCGGATAAGAATCAAAAAGGGAAAATTATTTTGAGTGTTTTAACTTTTTTCTTGCCTTATTTTTAAGGACTAACCTCAAAGTCTGGAGTTTGCAGGTAACTATTCCTGTGGCACCTTCCGTGAATTCTCCATATCCGGTTATTTACTCAGATAATTGCTACAAAAACAAAACATTGTTACTTCGCTAAATTTTACTACGAGGCTTACCATGATGCACGTAAAAGAAATCTCGAAAATTATTTTTTTATTAATTCTTGCGCTTCCTCTGATGACCGCAGGGAGTGCAGAAGCTACTGTAATTTCCGTAGATCATAGTACTGGTCAGGGTGCAAATTTCACCTCTATCCAAGCTGCTGTAACTGCTGCAAATCCAGGGGATAAAATAGTTGTCAAACCTGGTATTTATAAGGAGAACATTGTCATTAACAAGAACGTATCTATTGTTTCTGAATCTGGAAACTTCTCCAATACTATAGTTCGGGCAGCCGATAGTTCTCAAGATACTTTCAGTATCTGGACAAACGGTGTAAACATTAAAGGTTTTGGTATAAGTGGATCCAATTCTGCCGGAATTCACCTTCTTGGAGTTAGTGACTGCCGCATTGAAAACAATAATTTGTTCAATAATAGTTGTGGTATCGACCTATATATAATGAGTTCAGGCAACAAGCTTGATAGTAATAAAATTTCAGACTGTCAAACTGGTATCAGTCTCAGTAGCAGCTTGTACAATAATTTGAGTAATAATTTAATTTTAAATTGTAGTAATGGAATTTCACTCTTTGATTCGCTTAACAATTTTTTGGAGAACAATAAAATTTCAGAAAATAGCGAAGGAATCTCTCTTGCAGGCGAGTCAAACGACAATACTCTGATTAATAATACTGTAATCTTCAATGAAAAACTAGGACTCAACGTCTACAAAACTTCAAACAATCTTATCTATAATAATTATTTTAATAATACTTTAAACGTAAAGTCCGAAACGGTTTCAAATACAAATATCTGGAACACGACTAAAACCAAGGGTCATAACATAGCTAGCGGCCCTTACCTTGGAGGTAATCTCTGGGCGAAACCTAACGGGACTATATACCCTAATGGAGTCAAGGATGTTGATCTTGACGGAATTCTTGATTCCAAGTATAATATTGAAGACAACCAGCTCATAGATTTTCTCCCCCTCAATAAATTCATTCCTAACGAATTTAAGCAGGTAACGCTTACAGTAAATAACAGTACAGGGCAATCTGCGAATTTTACCTCGATCCAAGCTGCAATCAATCATGCATCTCTTGGTGACACGATTCTTATTTTCCCGGGCATCTATAAAGAAAACGTCGACGTATACGTAACTAACTTGACCATCATCTCCGAATCTCCAAACAGTGGGGATACCATTGTAAAGGCAGCTAGCAACCTGGATGATGTTTTCTACATTACTGCAGACGGAGTGACAATTCAAGGGCTGAATATCATGGGGCCTGTAAATTCCCCAAATGCCGGCATCCACCTCAATGAAGTTAAGTATTGCAATATCGAAAATAACCAGCTATCCAACGCCTACAGCGATCCTATTCTAGATCCTTCCGGAGGGAGCGATTCCTTAATTCTCAATAGTTCAAATTCGGATGTAGGACTTGGAATTCGCCTTGATTCTTCCAGCAGTAATACTATGGGCAATAACACTGTATTTGGGAATGGTATCTCAATTCTCCTGCGCAATTCCACGAGAAATACACTGATCAACAATTTGGCATCTGGCAGTAACTATGGTATCTGGGTGGATTCTTCTAGCAATAACACACTGAATGGAAATAATCTGTCAAACAATAAAATCGGGGCCTATCTAAAAATTTCAAACGGAAATGTTCTTAACAGCAATACGGTATCAGATAATACCGGTTCTGGTATTAATCTATGGAATTCTGCCGAAAACACATTAAGCAATTCCACAGCATCAAAAAACAATATCTCTATCGTTCTGCATAATTCCAGCGCAAACCTGCTTAATAATAACACGATATCTGATAACGACTACGGTCTCTGGCTGTACTCTTCTAGCAATAATAATCAGCTGAATAGCAACACAGCATCAAATAATAGGGTCGGTATCTACGTCAAGACATCAAGTGGAAATATTCTTACAGGCAACATTGCATTAAATAGCACCGGATCCGGAATCAATGTATGGGATTCAATGGGAAACATATTAATTAACAATACAGCCTTGGATAATTATGTCTCAGTTTTTCTGCAGAATTCCAGCAATAATACACTTCTCAATAACACTGTGTCCAACAGCAGTTACGGGATGTGGATTGCTTTTTCCAGTGAAAATAACTTGAGTAATAATAATGCATCGAATAACAAATTCGGGCTCTATTTGAAAAATTCCAGCGATAACAGACTGTCAGGTAATCAGGCAAATTCAAATTCCAAGCATGGAATCTATCTAGGCTTCTCCGGGAATAATGTTCTGAACAGTAACAGGGTTATTTCAAATTCGGAATATGGGCTCTTACTTCTTGATTCGGGAAACAGCTCGATTTATAATAACTATTTCAACAACACAAGAAATATTTATCTTGATGGTTCAAACGCAGGTACGAGCCTGAACACAACCCTCTCAGAGGTAAAAAACATTATAGGTGGGCCTTACCTTGGTGGTAATTTCTGGGCTACCCCGAAAGGAGACGGTTTCAGCCAGACCCATAAGGATGAAAATGGTGATGGAATCTGCGATGTAACTTATTCCGTGAATAAAGACAGTATTGATTATCTTCCTCTCGCAGGTTCTCATACCATAAATTAGTTCTAAATGCTACAAAAGAAGTTGTCCTGTGTGTTAAGTATATGGGCATCAGGAGATTACTGGCACGATAGAAATCAAGGCTGTGCAGCTTCATATAAGGGTTTATAAGGGGTTGTACAGCTTTTTAAATATTTACAGGTATTAAGTGGTTTCTTCCAGGAACTTCTGAAGCCATACAATATCAAAATACGCTCCAAACTTCATCCCTACCGCTTTAAACCTTCCACACTCAACAAATCCGTGCTTAAGGTGGAAATTCAGGCTTGCCTGGTTTTTCGAGGAAACATTTACAAGTAGACTTTTCATATTCTTCTCTTTAGCATCCTGACATAAAGCATCCAGAAACTTTGTTCCCAGGCCTTTTTTTGTATATTCTGGAAGTATAAAGTATGAGACTACTCCGGTGTGCTGGAAGTTCTGGAAAGGAAAAAAAGAGTTAAGAGTTCCGAATCCTATCACTCTATTATCTTCTTCCACTACATAAAAAGGTAAATGCTCGGTTTTATTCGTTTCACCTTCTTCATGAAAAGCGTGGAAAAATTCCGGCCCAACAGGTGTTTCGAGATAGGCTGCAAAACTATTTTCAACATAGTAATTAAAGATTTTAAGCATTTCCTCAATATCTTGCGCTGTAGCTTCTCTTATTACAAAAGTTTCGAGCTTATCTCTTTCTTGCATATACTTCAAATTAAGATGTAGATATTTAAACTCTTTTAACCAGTTAGAACATGAATGTTGTTAAATTCTTCTTTATCTGGGCCTCCTATTTATCATGATTTATATTTATAATTTATTATCAGTACGATTATATTTATATACTTATGTTATTGTATTATTCTCTATTAAGTAATCCAATCCTACCCTATATTTCAGGCAGGACTTCGATGTTGTAATAGGGGTCTAGAAGTCCAAAATTCGTGAGTTGTCATACAATTGGTATGATCCCTCCAGGAATTTCGTCCTGAAAATAAAAAGCACAAGAGAATATGTTTCTCAATGTACTTTTACAGAAGTGGAAAATAGATGTTTGTTAAACAAAACAAAATTGTAGAACAGATCTGTGAAATCCCGGTTACACTTGGAGATATCTCCGAGAACATCTTTGGGGG
>DASXVB010000261.1:0-1502 GCA_036504475.1 Methanosarcina sp. | reverse complement strand
CAATCTCGAAATCCGTCTCTTTTACAAGCATCGGGGAATCGAAAAACTTGCTGAAGGAAAAAGTCCCTCTGCTTGTGTGCCAATTGCCGAAGCTATAAGTGGGGACGAAACCGTTGCCAATGCCGTTGCCTTTTGCATGGCCGTAGAAAAAATTGCGGGAATCGAAATTCCGGAAAGAGCGAACTACTTAAGGGCTATTCTTCTGGAGCTGGAACGCATCTACTCGCATATGGGAGATCTCTCAGGTATGATCACCGATATAGGATTCCCGAGAATGACAACACCTTTCCTTATCCTCCGTGAAAACATTTTCAGGCAAAACGAGTTTCTTACAGGCTCCCGATTTATGAGAGGCGCCATAGATTTAGGAGGCGTAAAAAAGGAAATTTCAGGCGAAGTTCTTTCAAAACTCAGCCTTTATTTGAAAACGTTTGTATCGCAATTTGAATCTGCGATTGCGGCTGTCCATACATCCTCATCTCTTATTGATAGGTTCTCAACAACTGGGGTTTTGAAAAAGAAATTGATTGCTCCGCTTAATCTTACCGGTCCTATTGCCCGGGCGGGGGGAGTTCCTTACGATGTCCGGCTTTGTCATCCTTATGGTATATATAAAGATGTGCCTCCGAAAATAGATGTCAAAACCGCTGCTGATGTCCTTTCCCGGTTTGAGGTTAAAGCTGCCGAAGTTCTTAATTCAGCTTCCTTGATCCAGAAGCTTATATCGTCAATTTCGGATGGTGCAATCATTGCTGAGACAACTGAATTTGCAATCTCAAATATCCCGGATGGTTACGCTCTATCAATGGTTGAAGCTGCAAGGGGCCAGAACCTGCACTGGATCTATATCAGAAGCGGGGTAATCGACCGCTACAAGGTGCGGACTGCATCTTTTTGCAACTGGCAGGCTATAGAACATGCAGTGCTCGGGAATATTGTTCCTGATTTTCCCCTGATCAACAAGAGCCTTAATCTTTCCTATGCAGGAACTGATCTATGAGGTGAAACGAATGGTAAATCCACTTACATATGTCTTCCGTTCAAAAGTAACGGAAAAATTTGAGTTTTCTGATGCTGAACTTGCGGCTCTCAGCTCCGAACTGAATGTGGAAGTTAACAAGGTTTTCGGGCATAGTCTTGCAATCCGCGAACTGGATTCAGGCAGCGATAATTCAACAGAAATTGAGATTTCAAACCTCGGAACTCCACATTATGATGTTGAGAGATTCGGGATCTCTTTTGTTGCTTCCCCAAGGCATGCTGATGTCCTGTTGGTTACAGGTGCAGTCACCCTGAATATGGTCGAAGCCGTTCTAAAAACCTATGAAGCTATGCCCTTCCCGAAATTCGTGGTTGCAGTAGGAGATGATGCTTGCGATGGTGGAATTTACAAAGGTTCTTATGCTGTACTTGGCGGAGTTGACAAAATCCTGCCTGTAGATATAAAAATCCCTGGAAACCCTCCCTCTCCGAAAGAAATCCTGCGAGGGATTTTTGCCTTA
>DASXVB010000260.1:0-3057 GCA_036504475.1 Methanosarcina sp. | reverse complement strand
ATTAATGTTTACTAAAAACTTGGAGGTAAATCATGAGCGAGATATGTCGCAACTGTGGGGGTAGCGGCAGAGAAAGATGCTTGAACTGTGATGGTGCAGGTGGGGAATGGAGAGAAATTAAAGGCGATATGAAATGGGAAGAATGCTTCTTCTGCCAAGGAGATGGAGGCAATAACTGTATCAACTGTGATGGGACAGGCAAAATCTGATTGCTCAAGGTGTTACATAAATAAAGGACATAAAGTGAGTGAAAATAGTATCTCGCTTTAAATTTGCTTTTTAGTTTTCTCTTTAATTTTGTTTATAATTTCCAATTTTATTAAAATATGCTTTCCTCAATGAAGCTTTAAAGCAAATCGGTCAATTTTTCAGTTGTTTAATTTAAAACATGAATTTACAGCCGTTTCTAAAATAACCTAAAGTAATAAAATTGTACAAAAACGCTTTAAGAGTATCTTTTTTGCTTTAATCAATTCCTGACAGCCGATAGGAGATAAGCTTTATTGCTAGCTGGACCGAACCGAGAGTCGAACGTTGTATCTTTGATATATATAATCTTAAAAAGAGATGTGAAAATTTGCTCGATTTCAGCTTTTGAAACTCTCCTGGGTCCATATCCAGCTGGTTCCTTATCTGAGAAGCAAAGCATGAAATATTTGCCACCTGTCTTGAGTACCCTATGCACCTGTTGCGCAAAAACTGGTCTTTCCTCATCTGTCATTACGTGAAACAAACCAGAATCGGTAACAATATCGAATTCTCCTTCCATGAAAAACTTGTCCATATATAGTACATTTCCTACGACAAAATTTGCCTTAACATGACGCTCTATAGCTTTTATTTTTGCATCAGCAATTGCATCTTTTACAAGGTCCATACCCGTGACTTCACAGCCATTCTTGGCCAGCATTATTGCATTCTCGCCCCGACCACACCCGATATCTAGAACCTTGCTAGGCTTTATTTCTTCATTATTTATAAAGGCCTGAAAGACCGGTTGGGGATAATCAATATCCCATGGAGGTCTACTCTTATATGCTTCGTCCCAGTACAAGCTAATCCCTCAAAACTCATCAATAACCTCAGGATATAAGTATCATTATGATAAAATTAATCTTAATAACTTTTCTAGGCTATTATTCTGGATACTTTGGCAGCTTTGACATGAACTGTACCTTTATTTGCCCCTCAAAAACTTCTTGAGATTGGATCGAGATTCTCTGAGCTATCCAGTAACAAAAGTTTCATCAGGAACGATAACGTATTTTCATAATAAAACGTGGTCTAGGAATTACTCTTGTAACTGTAATTACCTGATGCAAAAAGGAACAGCAAATTCATAAAATATTTAGTGAAAGAACCTATAAAAAATGTATTCTACTTTTTTGGGAGATGTAGGTAAGTGTCTGAGGAAATTAAAAAGCAAATTGAAACCTTGATTTCTGAATCCAATGATATGATGGAATCTTTGCGTAAATTTTTTTATTCGATACCGATTCAGTACGACCCTGTCCTCGACATTGGACCTTTTAGTGTATCTGACTTGCCAAGTATGTGGGATTACGACTCTGATGTTAATACAAACCCATATGCAGGAGAACCAGTTCCTCTCCATTACAGATGGTTTAAATTGACTAACAACCAATTTCTTGAGCAGGATGAATTATTCAAAAAATACATAATCTGGGCCTCTTCTGCCCGAAACTTGATTGAGAAACTTTCTCCTGAAAAATTGGCTGTTTTTGATGAAAAGTTCGAAGTAGTCAAAAAATGGGTCGAAATGAGCGAACGGTTACCATCGGATGACAATGCCGAGATATTTTTAAGATTTAAAAGAGATTTTATAAGCCAGCAAAAGTTTGTTTTCGATTTACTTGAGCGGATTGAATTGTAAATATTTTCATATATAAATGTAGATCTTTCTTATGTCTCACTACATATTTCCCAAAGTATAAACAAAAGTATTTCAGAGTAAAAGAAGCAATGAACACTTTGAAGGATCTTTTTAATTGAAGTATTTCTTTTCTGCTGTGGGGATTTTTCTATTTAGTGAGTTCTTCCTACGTTCAATCCGGTGCTAACATGCTTAGTGCAATTTCTCGAATATATTTTCGTTTTTGGATATAATTTATAGTGGCTCAGCGTAGTCAGTTGATATTTATCAGAGTATTTACACATTCACATACCACACGCAGGAAGACTTCGTGCAGAAGTAAGAAATATTACTAATAGAATTATGTAAAAAGTGCTTCCGATATCTAAAATAAAAAAGTCTCATACCTTAGAGTTGTAATGTTAACAGCAATAATCAAATTAAATCAAGTTTTGGAATGAGCTTTATAAGCAACCATTTAAAGTTCTATGAGCCTAAAAGAACTACAACCTAATAAGATACCTTTTAAAGAAATCATTTAAAGGTCAAAAAAGACTCTTTTACTTTTTCCGTTATCTATAACTTATATTCAATGAATTTAAATAATATTAATACTTTATTTTATAAATGGGGGAAAGAAAAACAATTTTTCGAGATGGGGAGGTAAATGAATAATTTTGCTTAAAAGCAGAGGTTATTTTTACAAAATAATGAGTAGTAAAGTGTTTAAGAACTGTTTGCAAATTGAAATATCTCTATTATATTCCTTTTATGATCTGAAGTCTCGTCTTACAAAGCTTTGAGCCTTGGTTTTGGTTAACTTTTTCGATAAAGTCTTGGATTCAGGTTTTACGCAAGATTAGGTTTTACGCAAGAAAAAGATATTTACAGCCATTTAGGAATCGGGATTATAACAGCTAACCAAGAGAACTTCGACAAAACTAAAAAATCTATGCACCTAAAATTATGGAAACAATTCAAGAAAAGTCTTCTCAAAAACCTGAATGTATGATCTAAAAGCTACACCTTGCTGTCACGAATAATTACTCAAGTTAGGATGGGAGCATGAGACTAACAAAATCTGTTTGCCCAGAATGCAAAAGAGTAATTGAAGCTTCGATCTTCGAAGAAAATGGGAAAATAATAATAGGAAAAGAATGTCCCAATCACGGAAATTTCAGGGA
>DASXVB010000259.1:0-7896 GCA_036504475.1 Methanosarcina sp. | reverse complement strand
ACTCCACACAGCATCCCCACAGGTTCTGCCAATATCTGCGGAAGAAAAAATATGGTTTCCACTTCTCCTAGCTCTGATGGCAAAAGACTCGCCTTCTAAAACCAGATCCTTGGAAAGAGCAGCACATACACAGGCTGCACTCTCAAGAGTAGGCTCTGCTGTTAATGCAGGGGAAGTTGAGACAATCCCAAAAACATCAGCAGCAGCTTCGGCTGCACGGATATCCGTAGTCTCGATAAATATCCTACCCCATTCACGCCGGATCTGGGAATATGGAATGTCTCTTGAGTCCAGCATTGAGGCAATGTTCCTCATGAGAATCTTCTCATACCAGTTCCGAACTCCGGTACTTTTAAGGGCAAGTTCTCCATACCGAACTATAACTACGTCAGATTGAACTTCAGATCCGGAAGAGGAAGCAGAACCTGAATTTTCCTCATTTTTGGTATAACCTTTTGATGTATGCTTGATCTTACTTTCTGTCGAGGTACAAATATCAGCCTTAACCTTTGCTTCGATCTCATTGGAATTGTCTGTCATGGATACTTACGGTTAGGATGGCATGAAGTTTAAAGCTTTCAGGGAAAGAATTTTGTTCCTGAAAACAAAAAAGTGAATAAACTAAAGGTAAAAAAGAAATAAAGTTAGGACACCAGCATAAAAACTAATAAAAGCATATGGTTGTCTTTAGCTGGCTTCCTGAATAAGCAATTCTTTACTGCTATTTGCCTCATCAGGTTCAGACACATACCAATAACTTGAGTCTTGACTTTCCAGATCCTCGTCAGATTGCAGAGTATGGTTGCTGCTATTGTTTTCTTGGTTGTTATCGGATTTCTGGACAATTTCGGACTGAGGAGATTCAGTCATATTTGTACTTACAGTTTCTGATACGTTTTCTTCTCCTCCATACCACCTTGAAGGCAGGGAATAATTCAAAGTGCTGTTATAAGTTTTAGGAAGGAAGAATTGAGTTCCTCTTTTCTGCAGAGCCCCTTCAAAACCAGGATCGACCTCATCAAGTTTCGCCTTGCATACAGCAGCCTCGTCTAATTTCTTTAGGTTGTAAAGAGCAAAACGCTTATTATAAAGGGCTGAAGATGAGTTTGGGTTAATTTCAAGCACTTTGTCATAACACGAAATCGCTCCTTCAATATCTCCCATCATATTAAGGATGTATCCCTTGTTATACCAGGCCGTGATACAGTCAGGTTTAAGCTGTACCGTTTTGTTGAAACAATTTAGAGCCGCTTTATTGCTGCTTATTGTGAAATAAACACACCCCTGGAAATACAAGGCTGTAACATTATCTGGAGTATATTCCAAAGCCTTATTGTAACAGTCAATTGCTTGCTGGTATCTCTCGAGCTTGTAGAGCACAAAGCCTTTATTGTTATAGGCATCGACATTACCCGGATCTAGCTCAAGAATTTTATCGTAACAACCTATTGCTCCCTCAAAATCTCCGCTTATCTCAAAGGCTTTTGCTTGCCTATAAATAATCTCCCTGTTATCCGGTGAGATTTCAAGCATTTTTTCGTAGCATGCAGCAGCTTCCTTATACCTACCAAGCTTCTCAAACAAAGAAGCTTTCTCAGTCATAGTCTCGGAATTGTTAGGCTGAATCTTAAGTATTCTATCGTAGTCTGCCAGTGCGTCATCGGATTTATTGGACTTTGAAAGAGCAAGAGCCCGGCTTCTGAGGGCTTCAAGGTTTTGAGGTTTAGACTTGAGGAGAGCGGTATAACAGGAGATTGCCTCCCCGTACCTGCTTAGATTCGAAAGAGCAAGACCTTTTCCAAGAAGGGCTTCTGAGTTACTAGAGTTCAGAGCAAGCATCTTGTCATAGTAACTGACTGCCTCTTCGAGCTTTCCAAGATCGCCTACCGTAGAGGCTATCCCATACAAGGCCGTACTTGACTGTGGATCAAGATCCAGGGCTTTCTTGTAACACTCCAGTGCCTCATCGCTTCTGTTGAGCTTGTCAAGTATCGAACCCTTTTCATACCAAACTTCAGCACGTGAAGGATTAATTGCAAGCACCATATCATAACAGGGAAGGGCATCCTCGTACATCTCGAGTTTACTATAGATCGAAGCCTTCCCGTACCATGCCGCGTCATAACTGAAATCAGGGCTAAATAAACTCACATCTTCGGAAGTTTCAGAATCGTCTTTTGAATTCGTATATTTATAGTTCAGAAGATAAGGCCAGAAGCCTCCAGAAAGCGCCTGGACAGGATTGGCATTTATACTATCGTTTTTAGCAGACCTAGATACTGAGTCTTCTATTAGATTTTGCTTTGTGTTTTTGTTCAACTTAAATCGGGCAGCAGAGTGGTTAGAATCGACCACGATAGCCTGATTATAACAGTCTGAGGCTTCGTCATGTCTTCCAAGTTCGTCAAGAACAAGGCCTTTATTATACCAGGCATCGGCAATGTTGGGAACAGAGCTAAGGACTTTGTTGTAGCACTTGAGTGAACTTTCGTATTCTCCAAGCTTTGCCAGGGCAAAAGCCTGACCATACCAGGCAAGTGTATAGTTTTCATCAATCTTGAGTGCTTCGTCATAGCTTTTTACTGCACCTTTGTAGTCTTTGATTTTTGAAGAATCAAAACCTTTATTGTACCAGACTTTAGCATATCCAGAGTCCAGTTTCAGGGCTTTATCATAGCATTTAATTGCCTCTTCATACCTTCCAAGTCTGTCAAGATCCAGACTCTTCATATACCAGACAACAGCATGTCCGGACTCAGTTTCAAGGACCTTGTCATAACACTCGAGAGCAGATTCATATTTTTCAAGTTTATCAAAGGACAGGGCTTTATCATACCAAATTTTGATTGCAGAAGACTTAAATTCAGGAGTTTCAGGGTAACATGGAGGTGTAGATTCATAAACGTTCAGCTGTTTAAGCGATTCTCCCCCACTGTCCTCAACCTGAATCCCTGTATCCGGATTAAGTGCCTTATCATAACAAGCTATTGCAGCATCATATTGTCCGGTTTTATTAAGCAAAGTACCTTTATTGTACCAAGCCTCAGAGTTGCCAGGATTGAAGGCCAAAACTTCATCATAACATTTCAGAGCTTCATCATTTCTTCCTAGTTTTTCAAGGCATAATCCTTTTCCCTGAAGAGCATTAAAATTCTCAGGTTCTGAGAGGAGAACAAAATCATAGCATTTAAGAGCCTCTTCATAAATTCCCATCTTTTCAAGGTTAACACCTTTGTTATGCCAAGCGTTTATCATATTAGGATTAAAAGAAATTGCTTTGTCATAGCAGTTTACTGCAGCCTCAGAATCATTGAACTTATCAAGAATTAGTCCTTTTTGATACCAGAGTTCAGAACTGTCAGGAGTAATATTAAGAGCTTTGTCAAAGCATTTCATCCCCTCTTGATATTGCTCAAGTCCGATGTAAGCCATTCCCTTCATCTGCAAAGATTTGGAGGAATTGGAATTAAGTTCAATGGATTTGTTATAATAAGACAGAGCTTCCTGATCAAGTCCAAGCTGCTCAGAAGCAAGAGCTTTTCGAGACCATATTGTAGAAAGGTAGGTATCAGCAGCAAAGCTTTTGTCATAACAGTTGATAGCCTCGATATAGTTCTTTAGCTTAAACAGCTCGTCACCTTTATCAGACAAGTTTTCAGAAGAATAGGAAAAAGTCAAAAGAGCCTTCTCATAACAGTTAATTGCTTCTTCATTTTTTCCCAATTCAGCCAGAGAACATCCTTTTCCATACCAGGCTAATGAAGAATTGGGGTCAAGCTTAAGCGCATCATTATAGCAATTTAGGGACAGATCATTTTTTTTAAGAGAATATAACGCACGTCCCTTGTCAATCAGGCCTTCAACAGAATCTGGGTGCTGTGCTATTACCTCATCTAGATTACGAGCGACTTCAGTATTTTCATTAATTTTAGCTTTTTCATTATTTTCTACAACCAGTTCCTGTCCTGTAATAGCTCCTGCCACAGGTAAAAAACCTGAAAAGAAATATAACATCAAGGCAAGAAAAATGAGAGAATAAACAATCAAATTATTAATTTTAACTGAGCTCATTAAATACCCCGATTTATTCAAATGAGTTCTTACGAATTTTTAAGAAGATTTTTATGAGATATTTTTTCGTTGTTATTATAATATTTACCCAATTATATTCAATATCCATGCTGTTCCGTGCTGTTTCATAATTTCGTGAGCGAGAACAATAAAATAATAGATAGATCTAAGTAAATTATTTAAGTAAATTATTTTTGTTCATTCCATAAAAAATTTATTAAGTTTCAAAATACTAGCCTCATACATTACTACTTAGTTTTAAGAGTTCCCCCATATAAAATTTATGCAGTTTAAAAAGAATTATCGGATTTTTTCTTTATTTAGCTTAAAAGTATATTATTGTTATAGAAAGAATAAATAGTAAGATAAAAACACTACGATAATGGAAATAAAATTATTAACGTATACAGCCTGAAAACTTCTGCAAATATGCAAAAATATTATACATTGGAACTCCTATTGCAGAAGCATGCAGAAAGAAGATCTTGGTTTTTTCAAAAAATGGTTTCTGGATTATGTAGACCAATTCTCTTCTCCTGAAGTTTTCATTCAGGAAAATATTAAGCTAAAAATTGAACATACGGCAAGAGTGTGTGAAAATATCCTTTTACTTACTAAAGCTGAAAAAGTGGGAGAGGAAGGCTGCAGGCTCGCTGAAACAATAGCTTTATTTCATGACCTGGGCCGTTTTGAACAGTTTATGAAATACAGGACGTTTAAAGATTCGGAATCCGAAAATCATGCTTTGCTTGGGGTAAATATTCTTAAAAAAGTAGGAATTCTTTCCCGTCTTTCCCTAGAAGAGAAAGATTTAATCCTAAAAGCTGTGGAATATCACAATCTCATGGAAGTTCCTGAATGTGCAGAACACTCCAGAACCCTTCTTTTCTATTCAAAACTGATACGAGATGCAGATAAACTAGATATTCTGAAGCTTTTGAGTGAAAATTACGAGAAAGAGGAAGAATTCAGGAACCCAACTCTTGAATTCGATATGCCCGATACTCCTGGATTTTCGGAAAATATAGTTGCTGATATTCTAAATAATAAGATGGCAAAACTTGCAGACGCAAGAAACCAGAACGATATAAAACTCCTTCGTCTGAGCTGGATTTTTGATATTAATTTTCCGGCAACCCTTGCTCTTCTCAAAGAATGCAGTTATCTTACTACAGTTCTGGCATCAATTCCAGAAACCGAAGAAGTACAGATTATATGTAAACATCTTGAGAGTTGTTTGAACGCAGTTGAAACCGAAACCACAATAACATAAAAAGTTTTCAGATGCCAGAATAAGAACAAACAAGACTTAAAGGATGAAAATGATAAAATTTAATATCGAATTAAATTGTAGTATTATATTTAAAGAGAACAAAGGAAAAAAAGGGGCACTATACTAGATCTTGGGCAGAGTTTATGGCAAAGAAAAATTAATTTGGCAAATTATTCCATATATCTTCTGCGAAATTCATTGCCCAAGCTGCGTCGATAATCCGAACGAACCTGGTTTCGTAATTGTTCTTCTAGAATTGACTCCACTGAATCTTCTTTAAGCTCTTTCTTTTTACTTAGATCTTTTTCCTCTATCTCCTTTATATTCGGATCTTTTTTTGTTGTCATAAAAATCACTCCTGCATTAACAAGGGTAGAAACTTATTTTGTAGTAACTTATATTTTGTTACGTGAACTTAATTTTATGTTATTTTAACAGAGTCTCATTTTAGTTAGAGCTGCCTGAATTTTCCTTTCCGGGACAGAACCCAGGAAAGATGTTCAGGACTTATCGATTACTTTAAGGCCAGAAGGCTGTTCAATAAATCTCACTTCAAGGCCGGAAATTTCGTGCAGCCTGGAACATAAAGCTTCCATACCCGGATTTTCCGTGGCATAGTGAGTGGCATCAATCAGGCAGAGATCTTCATAATCTCGGAGAATATTATGTTTGAGTTCAGAAGATACGAAAGCGTCAGCTTTATTTTCCCTGGCAATTTCAAGGAATTCAGTCGAAAAGCCACTGCCTCCAACGACCATTACCCGCCTAATCTCCTTCTTTTCCCCGACATATACTACTGGCGTTTGTAAAGTTTCCGAGACATGAGACACCAGCTCAGCCGAAGTGCAGGGTTCGATCTCTCCTATCCTACCCATTTCTGCATTTTTTATATTCTTTAGCCCGAGCCTCTCAGCAAGCACGTCATTAATACCTCCTTCAGCTCTATCATAATTTGTGTGCATGCTATAGAGGGATATCCCATTATCAAGGACTAGCTTCAGGGACTCAGCCAGAGATTTTGAGACTTTATTTATTGGATGGAAGATAAGAGTGTGGTGAGTGACCAAAAGGTTAGCTTTCATCTCTGCGGCTTTTTTAAGAACATAAGAATTGGCATCGAGAGCAACTGCAATTCTTTCTATATTGTTTTCCAGATTGAGAATTAGACCAATCCTGCCTTCATCAAAATCATCAGCAAGTTCAGGTGGTGCAATTACTTCAAGAATTTCTACGACTTTTATAAGTTCCATGAAAAACCTCCAGTGTGGAAGCAACTATTGCTTCTTATTTAGATTTGAAAACTTATTTCCATCCCATAGCAGGGATATCCAGCCTTAAAAAGAAAGCGCCTATGATACTAGAAGTTTATTAAAAATGTATAAACATTACAAAAGATTGAAATAGAATACATTGAAATAATTTATACAGTTCAAATAAAATATACATTCACGCAACTTTAAAATTAGACAGTGCAAACTAGTAAATTATAAAATTACAAAATTATTTGAGTTTCAATAAAAAAGCGCTGAAGCTAAGATTATGAAATGATAACGAGGTAAAATTCAGAAAATATAGGGAGTGCTGGGGCAAAAACAATGCATCGAATAACAAAATACGGCTGTATAATCTTGAATAAACATTTACCAATTATTTGTAACTTGTAAACCTAGATATTTAGAGAGCTGTAGCAATTAAAGAAGCTCAAAATGCATGCTTCCAGTGCGCAAATCCAGCATAAGAGTGTCAAATTCAAGGAAGGTAACTATGGCTAAGAAACTTGCACTGATTGCATTACTTACCGTTTTTGTCTTGTCTAGTCTATCAACAACCGTTTTTGCGGTAGAAGATATTGAGTGGGTAAAGAAACTAGATGGAACACAATTGTACTGGGGGGATACAGCACCACCAGTCGACGGCTATGTTATAAAGGCAGAAGATTTCAACGAAAACAACCAAGTATTCGTTTCAATCTCAAAGGATGGGGAAAAACTTAAGACTGCCCCACTTTCTGTAGGCTCGGAAGTAGTGTATGACGATAGAATAAAGGTCTATGCCAGGGAAGTAAATCCGAATTATGAAACTGTTACCATAGATAATAAGGAATTTAAGACCAAAAACTGGAACCCTTATGCTAAACTGGATATTCTTGTAAGAGGAGAGCCAAAATTTGACATAGACATTGAAACCAGAAAAGATACATATGATTCCAAATCCACCGGGGACAGTAGAATTGATGTATCGATAAAGCTTAAAAATGAGGGAGAGGCAAAGGCTGAAGATACAATTTTAACCATTGATACGGCTGGAATGGATGTCCTTAAAGGAAAAACGAGATACAATTTGGGGGATATCCTTAAAGAGGAGACTCTTGAACCTGTAAATTTAACTTTGCAAGCACCAACCCCTTGGGTTGATGCTGATCTGAATATAACTGCAAGAACTACATGCTTAGATGTAAGGGACAATAAGTATGAAAATATAGGCTATAAAGTCATAAAAATCGAGAAAAAATGGGGTCTTGTTATCTCAAAGACTGTTACAAAAGATAACCA
>DASXVB010000258.1:0-3170 GCA_036504475.1 Methanosarcina sp. | reverse complement strand
TCAGCAATTTACTGTAAAAACTATCAGTTTATCCCTTATGAAAGGATTTCTGAGTTTTTTGATGACGTTTTATGGGAATAAAAATCTGTTCTGCTACCATAATAAGAGCAGAAAGAGAATGTTTCTGGAATTTAGAGGATTTTGAAAATATGATTAGAAAGAAGTTAATAGCTTCTCCTGTTATCCATTGTGACGAAACTGGAATGAAAGTTCAAGGAATAAGACATTGGCTTCATGTAGCTTCCAACGACAAATACACCTGTTATTTTGCTCATCCTAAAAGGGGATCAGAAGCAATAGATATTATGGGAATTCTTCCAGAGTTTAAAGGAATAGCAGTTCATGATGGATGGAAATCCTACAATGGTTATGACTGTAATCATGCTCTTTGCAATACTATCTAGATAGAGAACCTATTGGAATTGAAGAGAATTATAAACAGCAATGGGCTAAAGATATGAATGGGCTGTTATCTGAAATGAAAAAGTATGCTGATGAGTGCAAAGAGCAAGTCAAATATTTGGATTTTGAACAAATTAAGGCATTAGAAAAAAGGCTCGATACTGTAGTTATGAAAGGAGTTGAAGAGAATCCACCTTCTCTAAATCCTGAAAAACAAGGAAAACGTGGTAAAAATCCAAAAACCAAAGCAAGGAATCTGCTTGATAGATTTATAGAACATAAAGAAAAAATTCTGAGATTCCTTGCAGACTTGAAAGTTCCGTTTGAGAATAATCAAGCAGAAAGAGACCTCAGAATGATGAAATTACAGCAGAAAATACCAGGAACTTTCAGAACCATGCAAGGAGCGGAAGCTTTCTGCAGAATTAGAGCATATATTTCTACAATCAGAAAAAATGGGTTACATGTTTTAGATGCTATTCTTGCGGCGCTCAAAGAAGCGCCGCTAAATATTACCCTGAATAGTTACATAAATCTTTATAATAACTAAACAATTTAGGATTTCTACAAAGCCATTATATATTTAACATTATAAGTTTTTGGTCTTAAATTTGATAAAAAGACTTGAGAAATTAATATCAATATTATAGAAAGTAGATGGGCATTGAGACTGCTAGTCTCAATACTCGTTAATTGATTGTCCTGCGTCGTTAATAAGAGAATAGACGCATGCACGATTATACCAAGCAAGTGAAAATTTAGGGCCAAGTTCAATCGTTTTATTATAAGCTTCTATTGCTTCTGTGTAATTACCCATCCAGAAAAATGATGATCCTATATTATTCCAAGCTTCTGTATCGTTTGGATTAATCTCAATTGTTCTATCATAAGCTGTTATTGCTTCCTTATATTTACCGGAGTTGAAAAGAGCTAGTCCTTTGTTAGACCAAATAAGTGAATTTTGAGGATTTATTTCAAGTGCTTTATCAAAAGCTTTCATAGCCTCGTCGTAACTACCAAGACTAGATAAAGCAATTCCTTTATTGCACCAAGAATTTGAATCTTTAGGATCAATCTCAAGTGCTTTATCATAAGCATTTATTACTGTGGGAGCGCAGGGGGTCACGAATACCCCATTCTTTAGATTGGGGATGAAGTGGACCCTCGCCTCTTCGTATTTCTCTTTGAATATCTAAACCATGGCTTCCTTTTATATAGATAGTAAATCGGATAGGAAACCGAGGTCAAAATTTCAATCACTTATGGTAAGGAAACCTTGTTAAAGGATATTTAATCATCTGTCTCCAAGTAACCGGGCGGGCGGCCCGAAGCATATCCCATCCTTTAGGGTGGGGTGGCCGCACGCAATTTGATTTTCGTAGTAAATTTTCAGAAAGTAGGTACACTGATTGTTTGAGAGTTTGCACAGAAACTATATATGTCGGAATTTCTAACTATTTTTGGGTGATACTATGAAAACCTGGAAAGTGTTTATTTTATGCATTATTATAGGATCGATGGCTGTTCCTGTGGTTTCTGCCGAAAAAGAATATGCGGTAACCTTTGACAAGAAAGATATTTTAGATACCACCGGAAAAGATTACATTGTTAGTCCATCGACAGAAAGTTCTTTGGATACAGAAAATTCCATTTTTTCTATACAGTCAACCCAGTACATAAGCCAGGGGCAGACCCTAACTCATAATGTAAACGTAGGTTCAGGAGTGAATTATCTAGAAACGGATTTGAACTGGAGAGATACAAGTGATTCCCTAACTCTTAGCGTTTACACCCCTTCAGGAAGTAAAATCGGGACTTATCGCGATAGTTCTGACGGAAGCGTAAACGGCAGGATACACCTCAATATAGACCCTTCCCAGGGATACGTGCAACAAGGAACCTGGAAATTTAAAGTTTATGGGGAATCGGTTAGTGGAACACAGAGCTACACATTTGGTGTCGCACTGCATTAATTACAGGAGAATCTCTCTCCTATGCTTTTTATTTTTATTTTCAATATTGACAGCTGAGGCTACCGAATATGTTATAAGTCCTGCTCCAAATGATCAATTTGGAGTGTCCACAGCTGGAGAAAATGTGCAGATAGTAGAAGACACTGTAATACCTTACTGGCAGTTTCTTCTCTGGCTAGCTGCGATGCAAATTTTATCAGTAATAGATACAACTCTGTATCTTACAAAGTTCATTTTCTTAATATTAGGGTTCAAGATTACAGGATATACAAGCGTACTTGATAACCCTAGTCGAAAGGATATTTACGTTTATATTAAAGCTAACCCTGGAGCTTATTTTAGTGACATTGTTAAAAGTACGGGCTTGAACAGGGGTACAGTTCAGTATCACATAAAAATTTTGGAAATGCAAAACAAAATTGAAGCTTATGAGGATAGAGGGAAGACAAGATATTTCCAGAATAGCTCCACGTATAACGAAAAGGAAAAGAAATTCCTTGCAACTTTTCAAAACGTCACTAATCAAAGAATAATTTTAGGAATATTAGATGGTAAATATAATACTAATTTAACTCTTGCCCAGGAAATTGGAATTTCCAAAGGCACAATTAGTTGGTATGTAAAAAACCTTAAGGAAATTGGCCTTATAAAGGAGACAAAAAGAGGAAGGAGCGTAATATATAAAATAAATGCTACATACAAAAACTTAATAGAAAAATACAAGTAAGAAACTTAACCTATTCCACAGTATATATTGAACTCCAAACCTACTTAATTTTTGGAATAACATAAATA
>DASXVB010000257.1:0-5674 GCA_036504475.1 Methanosarcina sp. | reverse complement strand
AACATTGCTTTCGCTTGAACTGCTATGTATTCATATATGTTACAGAGAACAACGGGGTTGAGAAAAACATAGCATTAAGAGAAACAAGAGGAACAAAAATATAAAAATGCACTCCCCATTGAATTATATACAATGTCTATTTTTACGAAACAGTTCATTAATAATTTCATCAATTTACCGTATCTTGACAAAAATAGTATCAAAAATAAAAACATTAAAACAGTTATATTTAGAGGAAATAAACAAAAAATTAATGTAACCACTTGAAAGTTTCAGTATTATTCTTAATTTGTTTTTTTCTTGGTTTTCAAGTGGTAACGTATTCCTCTTTAACTAGCGTAAAATTTTCATCATCTAATTTTGCATGGTGAAAGGTTTTTACTTTAGAGAGCTGGTCCAATGATAAATTTTTCACATTATTTAGCTTAGCTTCGTGAAGGTTTGCTTCCTGAAAGCTAGCTTCTTGAAGGTTAGCTTCTTGAAGGTCAGACTTTTGAAGATCAGCTGCATAAAGATCAGCTTCCCTGAGGTCAGCCCCGTGAAGGTTAGCTCCATAAAGATCAGCTCCCTGGAAGTTAACCCTTTGAAGATTAGCTCCTTGAAGGTTAGCTAAATTGAGCCTGGATAACTGGAGGTTTGCTCCTTGAAGGTTAGCTCCCTTAAGGTTAGCCCTTGTAAGGTCAACTCCTTGAAGATTAGCTCCTTGAAGATTAACCCCTTGAAGATTAGCTCCTATACCCTCTAAAAGGTAAGAATTTGAAAGGTCGGCTCCTTGAAGGTTAGCCTCCTGGAGGTTTGCCTCTTGAAAGTTAGCTCCGCGAAGGTCAGCCCCGCGAAGGTCAGCTCTATAAAGGTTAGCCCTTTGAAGATCAGCCTGAGTAAGGTTAGCTTTTATGAGATAAGCTTCCTGAAGGTTAGCTCCCTGAAAGTTAGCCCATATAAGGTTAGTTTTTTCAAGATGAGCACCTAGAAGGTCAACTCCTCTATAGTTTTTTTTCTCTATAATATTCATATACAATAATTGGTATTCCATAAAAATAAATATTCCTATTCTAGGAAGATACCATCCGTTCTCCGGGTTTTATCTCATTCGAATACCCCGCAGTAAGCAGGCTGTCCGATAATTACCTGTGATATTAAAGTTTCTGTTTTGAATATATTAATTATTATATAATATTATTATGAATATTTTGAGTTATAGCGTTTATCAAATCTTCAAAGAATCAAGTTTGGACTTTACCTCCGGATATTCGAGATCTTATTTCTTCTGATTATATCTGCTACTTGGTTGAGTCTTTTGTAGATGAAATGGATTTTAGTGAATTTGAAGTCAGGTCTAACGGTTCTGGGCATCCCTATTATCATCCCTGTATAATTTGTAAGATTTTTGATTCAATCGATGCTTGATAGAGTTCGATCATCGCGAGCGATAGCTCGCAATGTTCGAGAAAATGTAGTTTACATGTATTTAGCTGAAAATTTACAACCGAATTTTAGAACAATGAGTGACTTCAGAAAAGAGAATGAAAAAACGAATTTAATTTAGTGTGTACTGCAGATAACTTAAGGGAAATATAGATTTACTTTAATAAAAACAAGATCATTGGAAGGAAAAATGGAAAAAATTGGCACTTTTCACATTAAGAATTGAGTCATAAAGAACAGAATACAAATTTTATAAAGAAAAAGTTCCAACCTACCAACAGACTATTTTTATTTCATTACTACCAGTAATTGTCGGACAGACTGTTTAGGGTGGGGTGACCGCATACAACTTGATTTCTTATTGTGTAAAGGTCTACTCATTTATCTATGTCTCTAAACCACATCTTGAACTTTGTTCCCTGATTTCTTTCAAGCTTGATACAGCCGTCTATCTGGTCAACAAGAATCTTTACAAGCTGGAGCCCAAGAGAATCCTCACTCGGGAAATCTATTTCTTGCGGGATTCCTTTTCCATTATCCGATACTTCAAGTATATAATGGAAATTTTTTTCACCAGCATATTCTTTGTCTGGGTTGGAAGTATCACCTTTAAAGGCAGGAATTTCGGCCTTGCGAAGATTTATCTGGATCTTACCTTCTCTTCCAGCAGGAAAAGCATGCTTAAATGAATTTGAGACTAGCTCGTTTACAATAATTCCGAGAGGAATTGCCGTATCCATTCCAAGATAAACCTGTTCGAGATCCAGCTTAAAACTTAGATTCTTATTTCCAAAATTGTAAGAGTCGAAAAGATTTGCAGTCAACTTTTCCAAGTAAGCTGCAAAGTCAAGCGTATCAATTTTGTCTCCTTTATATAATTCTTCGTGAATTAAAGCCATAGAAATTACTCGACTCTGGCTTTCCATGAACGCCTTGACAACTTCTTGAGTCTTACAAACTTCAAGGTGAGAGAAGGTTTCTGCCTGAAGATCAAGCAAGGATGAAATTACCTGTAGATTATTCTTAATCCTATGATGAATTTCCTTTATGCGAAGGTGTTCTATTTTTTGCAGGGTTTCTTGATTCCGCTTTTGTTTGTCTATATCTTGGATGACAGCAATAATGCCTTTAATCTCTCCTGTCCCGTCTCGAAAGGGAACAGCGCTTACTCGTATCCAGATTTCTCGCCCGTTGTCGGAGGTATAGAGAAAATCTATCCCTGGAGTCACGTTCTCACCCCGAAGTGCTCTTGGGCTTGGCCATTCGGATTGCTTAAGTAGGCGGCCGTTATTTCTCCATGCCCGCCAACGCCAGCTATTTTTAGGGTCTTGTGACGGAATAACATCATTCATGAAACTACGGAGTGTGCTATTAGTAACCAACAAATGTCCTTGAGTATCAAAAAGGCCAGTACCTACTGGTAGTTGCTCGAGAAAAGCAGAAAGCAACTCCTCATTTTGACGCAAAGCATCCTCCATTCTTTTATATTCAGTAATATCCTGGAGTATTCCTCTGATTTTAACAGAGGTATTATTCTCATCAAAAATAACTTCAGATTGCATATGGATTACACGTTCTTCCCCGTCAGCCAAAATAATCCTGCACTCAATACTGTAAGGTTTTCCATTTATGGCTTCTTTAGTGACATTGTCGACGAGATCTCGATCGTCTGGATGTATATAATTTAGGAATTCACTATAAGGTGGTGCTGATTTCCAAGGCTCGCGTCTAAAAATACGATATAGTTCATCAGACCAGTATGCTTTATCAGTCTTAATATCCCATTCCCAGTTTCCAATATGGGCCATTTTTTGAGCTTCGGCAAGTCCTTTTTCGCTTTCTTTCAACGAATTATAAGCCTTTTCAAGCTCGGCGGTCCGTTCTTTAACCAGATTTTCTAAGTTGTCAAGTGTATTTTTCAATTTCTCTTCTGTTTCTTTTCTCTTGGTGATGTCAGTAAACATCACGACATTGCCTATAAATCTGCCATTATTGTCAAACAAAGCTTTACCGCTTACAATTGTCCACAATGGTGAGCCATCTTTACGTATGAATTTTGATTCATATCTCGTATCAATGCCCCTTCGTCTATCTTCAAGTTTCTTTTTGACTATTGGCTTATCTTCCTCATCTACAAAGTCCCATGCCAATCTGCCAATTATCTCATCCTGGGTGTATCCCAACATTTCAGCCGTTCTTTTATTAACATAAGTAGTCCTGGCTTCGGGGTCACCTATCCATACACCTTCACTAGCTGTTTCTACAATATTGCGATATTTTTCCTCGCTCTTTTCCAGCTCTTTTTCCATCTGTTTACGTTCTGTGCAATCTCTGAGAATCAGCGCTAGTTTCCCTTTTTCAGGACTGAAAACATAAATATCGAGATATTTATGCGTTATTTGGCTGAGGATTTCAAAATGAGTTGACTTACCTGAAAACGCCACTTCATGGTATTTTTCCATTGCTAGAGGGTTCACGTTGGAGAATACTTCGAGCATAGTTTTGCCTAAGATCTGTTCTCTCTTTACTCCTAAACTTAGCTCAAAAGCAGGATTAATCTCAAGGTAACGATAGTCATATGGGTTACCTTTCTGATCGTAAATAACATCCAGAAGGCCGAAACCATCGGTCATGTTGGTGAAAAGAATCCGGTAACGCTCTTCACTTTTTTGCAACTCCTCTTCAGTTTGTCTGCACTCATAAGGAATTTTTCTTCTTTTATTTTCCGTTTTTTCCCATTTTCCTTCTTTTTTTGCTAAAACAAATTGATGATTAGCAGCAATTTCGATAATGTCAACAGTGCTGCACCTATCGAGAGAATAAGTGCATAGTACTATGATTGGAGATTTACTTATAATAGAGTCCATTTCTCTTTCATAATTAACAAAATTATTCCAATTTTCTTTTTTTAGCCAACCGGTATTCTCAATCAGTCTTAGTCCATCATAACCATTATTTGCCAACGACTTATTCATTTTCTCAATCAAACTGTTTAAAAGTCTCTGAAAATTGAAGATCTTGTCTTTTACATGCCAATAACCACAGGGAATAATTTCAATCTGTTTTTTCTCTAGATACATATCAATATCAGGAACAGCTATTTTTAATTCTTCTTTTGCCTCTTCCGCTTCCAAATGGTTTGATGTTATCCAGATGCAAAGTTCGTTACTTTCCAGTCCAGCTTTTAAATATGGAATAAGTATATCCTTCAATTCTTCTTTATTCTGATAAAATTGACAGAAATGTGTTCCCCAGTGCACACTCCCAATAGTATCAATCCCAGAATTTCGAATGCTATTTTTCATATATTTTCTCCAGCTCTAGAGACTAAATGAAAAATGCTTTAATTTAGGATGTCCACTCTACAAACTATAACGCTTTAGAATTTCAATATCGACCTGACCCAACCCACAGGTCTTTATATTCTTTATAGCTAAACTAACTCTTTTAATGAATCACTGATTTAATGAATCACTGATGAAAGTTTTCTTCAGATAGACCAGCCGCCTGTTAGAAGAGTTTCTCTTTTATTTCAAAGGAATCTATCTTTTGATTTTATAAGGCAATTACTATACTATTATATTGAAGAATTTGCTTTTTTATTTTAGTTTAAGTTGCCTGTTTAATTCGATAACAAAATTTTGTATATAGAAGTATATGATAAAAACGCTCTATGAATCATTATTATACGTATGCAATTATTTATAATAATCTGCTAGATAAAAAGAGTATAGGTTATATTTTTCATATACAGGATAGATTTTTTAGAGGTAAGTAAACAAAAATAAGTTTCGAGATAAGTAAACAAAAATAAGCAAACTACGAATCAGCAATTAAAAAGAATTGTGCTTTTAATTTCGTCCTTATATTAAACTTTAAAAATTTTTGACCTAATCAAAATCCAGTAATATTTTGATCCAGTAAAGACCAAACAATATTGGATTAAACCAAAAAAAAGTACTACTAAAATACATCATAATGGTATAAGAATAGCCCAGAGGTGCCGTGTCTGTTTACTGCATTCCCCAATACAGTTTCTCCTAAGTTATGCTTCCCCAAGCATAAGGTTCGAAGAAAGATCAGCGACCTCAGGCGATTTTTTGTGGATAGATGATACCCCGGTTTGTTCCCTAACTCCAGAATTTACTATTAGCATAAATTATTTTAAATTAATTATATCAAAAATTGTATTCAACGAAAAAAAATATTGAGACGAAAATTTTCAACACAAACATAAAATTCAATGAAA
>DASXVB010000256.1:0-13697 GCA_036504475.1 Methanosarcina sp. | reverse complement strand
CGGAGACAGTAAAAATTTTACTGTAACCATTGAAAACAAAGATAACAAAACAATTGAACTGAAGCCGAAGCCTATAATCACTCCTTACACGGAAAATTTCATAAACGAAAGCTGGATTAGCATAAGCCCCTCCGAGAAGTCTCTAAAGCCCGGAGAAAAACAGGAATTTCAGGTAAAGGTGGACATTCCTAAGGATGCCGACCTTGGAAACTATGCCGTACTCATTGCTTTCACGGAAAAAGTGCCTGAAGGGGACGTAGCCGGCTCTTATCCAAATTTCCCGGGTACGATGCAGTTGAATATACAGGTATGGGTCAAACCTTCCGTTCAAATTCTTACACCTTATGTAAATGACCTTGTTGAAGCCGGAAAGAATTATACTTATGAAATAAAGCTCAGGAATACAGGCAGTAAAGATATCGCAATTTCCCCTGAGCTTGCTGAAAGCGTAGTTTACTCTACAGGAATGCCACAGCAGGCCTTTGGAGACGATGCAATACGCTTGGAAGCTCCTGACAAAATAAAAGCCGGACAGACAGCTATTGTAAAACTTACACTTGCAGTTCCGGCTACTGCAAAAGGCAGCTATAACGGGAATATTAAACTGAATATTGACGATCCCGGAATTCGCGAATACGAGGGAACGGTTTCCCTGAGCTTCCGTATCCTTCCAGTACCTGGGAAACCATATGAAAATACTTTTGAAGCTGGAACAAACGACAATATTACCCTGGAGATCCGAGCCAATCAATTTGGGTACGGCCTGTATACCAATGGAGGAAATCTGAATCTCACTCCGTCCTTTAACGTGAGCTTAACAGATCCTTCAGGAAATAAGGTTACTCCTACCCTTGTAAATACAAAATACAGCGGCTCGATAACCATAGTGGATGATACGTACCCTCAGCCCTTATATTCTCTTCCATATATGTCCTCAATAGTTGCAGGTGGTGTGAAAACAGGCAATGTGGAAACTAAAAACCAAGGAAGTTATCAGGGGGGAACTACAACCTTTGTTAAAACTTATACCGCACCAGGAGCTGTGGGAAAATGGAAGCTTTCAATCTATCCCGAGAATACTGAAAGCTTTGATTATACTGTAACCTTTGGAGCTGCTGAAAAATAAGCAGTTCCCAATTTTTTTCTTTTAATTTCAGGCATTCTAAACAGATGGAAGCCTGGGTTTATTTAATTTCTGAAAATATTAAATTTCAGATAGTATCAATATCTTGAGATTTTTAACCTATTTTCGGAAAGTGAACGCAAAAATTTATTTTTTTGCTGGATCGTTTATCCAATAAAGTAAAAATTATATTCAGGTCAGTAAATTCCCGACTATCTTCATGTCATTATAATTATATATTTATTGCAATGATCTACAAGGACAAAATCTGTTAGATGTTTAGCCTTGACGACAATCATTTTTAATAGAATTCACAAAAAAACCAATAAAAAATATTTATATCTATAAGTATATTTACTGCTGAATGTAGGTCATACTTCTCCAGGTTTGGTTTTTCAGATTCATGTTATTGCTTTGAAATCTGAGATCTAAATTCCAAATTCTAAAGATGAATAAATACCTAACATTTTTTGGAATGTGATTTTATGGTATACTGGAATTGGAAATTCGCAAGGAACGGAGCAGTAAGATTTGGCTTACTGCTGTTATTGTTTTCTCTTGTATTCCAGAATCTAGCATTAATCAATGCCAAGTTTTTGCCACAGTTACCTGTAGGTGATATTTTACTGCTAGTAATAGGTATTTTCTTATTACGTCATGTATACAGAGTACTGAAATGGTATGAACTTTGGTATAAATATGGGAGAAAAACGATTTGGAACATAATAGTTCATTTATGTATATATTTAATAGTGCTTTCAGTTGTTTTGTCCTTTCCTCTGGATTTGAAGCAAGTATCGCCATACAATGATGAAGCAATAACTGGTAGTGGGACAACTCAAGACACAACACTGAAGGCCACTACGACCGGAGCAAATAATGTATCTAATGTGTCTAATGTATCTAACGTATCTAACGTAGCTGCATCAACGGTCGTATCAATACCTACAACAACTTCTGATGAAAGTAAAGCAGCAAAAGAGAACGAAATCGAATCAGTAGCAAGTACATCTATATACAAAACTGACCCTAAGAAGGTAAGCTATGAATATATTTTGCGTGGCCATCGTGGTCACATCTCATATATTGTATACGGTGGCTTGAACGATCATTTTAAAAGATTACCTAGAACTATTGTTAGCTATTATTATAATAAACCTACAGAAATTGATTTTATTAATAGGGACTTAAATGATGAAGATCAGAAACAGTTACTAGATCCGTTAGTAACAGAAATTCAGAATATTACCTCAAATAAAGATGACCAAGCCAGAATTGCGATAAGTCTTGTACAAAACTTAGATTATGATTGGGATGCCTTCAAATCTGGAAATATAGAAGGAAAATACCCTTACGAGGTATTGTATACAGGTTCTGGTGTATGCTCTGAAAAGACTAGGTTACTTGCATATTTATTGCGAGGCTTAGGGTATGGGGTTTCAATATTCCGCTTTGACGAAAATGGTAATTTTTCAGGGCATGATGCTATTGGTCTCGCTTGTTCTCAACAATATAGCTATGAAAATACAGGTTATTGCTTTGTTGAGACTACGGCACCTTCTATTATTACGTACAGCTCAGGCGATTATTATACATCTGATAACGGTACATCGCCTATCAAGCTACCTACAAATCCCCGCTCGTTGAAAATATGCGATGGTAATTCATTCAATAGTGTTGCGGAAGAATATTACGATGCCACAGAATATAATCGTTTAACACATGAAGGAGACGTATTGAACAGTGAAGATTACTCTAAATGGAAACAGTTAGTAAATAAATATGGAATGAAAACTAGTAATTGAAACTGTGTTTCCTAAATTTTAAAAAATGTGTGTTACTAAATTAACTTTTTATCTTTTTTAGTCATCCGTACCTTTCTTTTATACATGCGCTGTTGTAATATATGAAAAATATAAGTTAAAGAACCAGGGTATCTGAATTAGAGTAGAAATCAGTAGTTATTATACTGGTTAATATATAATTTAGTTGTAGCGCAATTTTCGGAAATTGCGGAAAAAAGTATAGAGCAACATATCAGTATGAGAAACTGCTGAAAACAGAAAAGTGAGTGTAAACCCGAAGGAATAAAATAGTCTGACGATAAGATGGGGCTTTCATACGATAAAGAAAAATCTATAATATCACAATTTTAATTTCATATTTTTGCTGGAGGTAAGAACTATATGAGAGAAGGTCCGGACCCATTTGGGGTAAGAGACACTATTGAAACAGCTGCCGGAAAAGCTACAATTTACAGATTGGGCAAACTGGAAGATAAAGGCTATGAGGGAATTTCTCTGCTTCCTTACTCCATAAGGATCCTGCTGGAATCTCTACTCAGGCATGCGGACACTGAAAAGCATATAATAACTGCCGAGGATGTGGAGGCTCTTGCTCGCTGGAACCCTGAAAATGTAAGTGACAGGGATATTCCTTTCATTCCATCAAGAGTAATTATGCAAGACTTCACAGGCGTTCCAGCTATAGTAGACCTGGCAGCTCTTCGCTCTGCAATGCAGCGCCTGGGAGGCGATCCCACGAAAATAAATCCTGTCATTCCTGCTGACCTTGTCATTGACCATTCGGTTCAGGTGGATTCTTATGGTACAGCATACGCCCTTGAGGAAAACGAGAAAAAGGAATTTGAACGCAACGGGGAACGCTATTCCGTCCTGCGCTGGGCCCAGAAAGCTTTTGACAATTTCATAGTCGTGCCCCCTGGAAGAGGAATTATCCATCAAGTTAACCTTGAATACCTGACCCCACTTGTGCATCTTAAAGAGAAAGATGGAGAGTTATCTGCATTTCCTGATACTCTTGTAGGGACAGATTCCCATACTACAATGATCAACGGGATTGGAGTACTAGGCTGGGGAGTAGGAGGCATAGAGGCCGAAGCCGTAATGCTCGGGCAGCCTTATTATATGCCTGTACCTGAGGTAGTGGGCTTCAAGCTCTACGGAAAGCCTTCAAAGGGAGTCACTGCCACAGATATCGTTCTGACAATTACAAAAATCCTGAGAAAAGAGGGAGTTGTTGGCAAATTCGTGGAGTTCTACGGGCCCGGGTTAAACTCATTGAGTCTTCCAGACAGGGCAACAATTTCCAATATGGCTCCTGAATACGGTGCAACCCTTGGAATTTTCCCACCTGATGCTGAGACTCTTGACTACCTGCGAAGAACTGGCAGGAGCAAAGAGCAGGTTGACCTTGTTAAAAAGTATTTGGAAGCTCAGGACCTTCTCTATTCAATCAACAAACCTGATCCTGTCTTCAGCCGTACTTTGGAACTTGACATGAGCACGGTAAAACCCTGTCTTGCAGGTCCAAAGCGCCCTCAAGACCAGCTCTTTTTGAGTGAGGTACCTGAAAACTACCGTGAAATCATGCAGCAGACCTTTACCCGAAAGAAAGAATTGGGGCTTGAACTCTCCCAAGATCCTGCTTACCAGCGCTGGATAGAGGAAGGGGGGACACCAGTAGAGGAAACTGAAACCTCTGGTGCAGAAGAAGTGGAATCTTCAGAGAAAGCTTTCAGGGTAACACACGGTTCCGTAGTGATTGCAGCAATTACTTCCTGTACCAACACCTCAAATCCTTCAGTTTTGATAGGAGCAGGGCTGCTCGCCAAAAAGGCTGTGGAAAGAGGCCTACATGTTAAGCCTTTTGTAAAAACAAGCCTTTCCCCAGGCTCAAGAGTAGCTACGGAATATCTGAGAACAGCGGGCCTTTTGCCCTATCTTGAAGCTCTAGGTTTTCACCAAGTTGGTTATGGATGTACAACCTGTATAGGAAATAGCGGGCCTTTACCTGAGAAAGTTTCAAAGGAAATTGAGGAAAATGACCTTACTGTTGCAGCCGTACTCAGTGGAAACCGGAACTTCGAAGGACGGATTAATCCGCTTGTCAGAGCAAATTTCCTTGCTTCTCCACCTCTTGTTGTAGCCTATGCAATTGCAGGTACTGTAAATATTAACCTCGAAACTGATCCTCTTGCTTATGATCCCAACGGACATCCTGTTTATCTCAAAGACATCTGGCCTGCAGAGGAGGAGATCAGGGATGCTGAAAAGAACAGCATCAAACCTTCAATGTTCGAAAAAGAGTACTCGGGGGCTCTTGAAGGTCCCAAACTCTGGAGAGAACTGAAGGCCCCGACAGGTACACTATATGATTGGAATCCCATGTCCACATATATTCAGGAACCTCCATACTTTATGGACTTTCCACCTGCTTCGCCCTCACCGGAGGATATACAGAATGCAAGAGTCCTGGCCCTTTTCGGGGACAGCATTACCACGGATCACATTTCCCCTGCAGGCGATATCCCATCCGACAGTCCTGCTGGCAAATACCTAATCTCCTGGGGCGTGAGCCCTGAAGATTTTAATTCCTATGGGTCTCGAAGGGGTAATCACGAAGTAATGATGCGTGGGACTTTTGGGAACATCAGACTCAGGAACAGGCTCGTGGACAGGGAAGGAGGTTGGACCGTATACCATTCCCGGAAAGAAGATTTTCCTGAGGAAGCCTGTGGAGGAATCCCAATTTATGACGCAGCTATGCTTTATGCGGAAAATAATATTCCTTTAATAGTTATTGCAGGAAAGGAGTACGGGACAGGCAGTTCTAGAGACTGGGCAGCCAAAGGTACATTCCTGCTTGGAGTGAAAGCAGTAATCGCCGAGTCTTTCGAGCGTATCCACAGAAGCAACCTTGTTGGCATGGGAGTTCTTCCACTGCAGTTTAAAGCAGGCGAGAATGCCGATACCCTGGGTCTTACAGGAAAGGAAAGCTATGATATTGGCATTGAGTACATAGAGCCTCATGGAGAACTTACTGTAAGAGCAAAGGATGAGAATGGAGAAGAGGTTCAATTCCAGGTAATCTTAAGGCTGGACTCAGCTGTGGAGATAGAATATTACAGAAATGGTGGAATTTTGCATAAGTTCTTGCGAGATTCTGTGAAGAAAAAATAATCAGCTAGTAATACCAGATGGAATATAAAAATCTTTTTGAAGAGGTTCTACAAGTTTCACATAAAGCTTCCTACTTTTTTTGGAACTTTTTCTTTTACCTGGTCGGAAAGAGAGATAGTTTAATTATCGTAGGCGCTTTAAGGAAGACTCTACTCTGAAAATAGCAAATTTCATATTTAACATAACTAGAAAATTTAAAGCTGTGATTTTACCACGGTATAAAAGTAATTATAATGATCAAGAGATACAATTTCAACAAATTTAATATACTTATTCGATGATAATAGAAGTGCATTATCATCCTATTTTTGGGTTTTAGAGGATCCTTTACGTTAAATCTTTCACGTATAGCAGAGGATTCCCCAAATTTCAAAGTTTTTTGAAAATCCTCTGGGCATAAACTGTGAGGTAGAAAATGAGTAAAAATATATGTTTTATCGATGGGCTAGAAGGCATTCTGAAATACAGGGAGGTAGACATTAACCAGCTTGTTGAGCTTCCCTATGATGCAGTTTCCTATCTGCTTATCATGGGAGAACTCCCTAGTGATCAGGAGCTTGCCGAATATTCGGCCCGTCTGCACGGAGAGCGTGAAATCAATAAGGAGGCGATCGACGTCATCCGTATGTGTAATTTCAATGTTGACTCTATGGAAGCGCTGCGTACAATCGTTTCTTTTATTTCACAGTTTGATCCGGACATTAATGACAGTTCTCCTGAAGGAAATATAAAAAAAGCCATAAGGTTAATTGCCAAGATCCCAACCATAGTTGCTGCGTATTATAGAATAGCAAACGGAAAAGAACCTGTAGCTCCTGACCCGTCCCTATCCCACGGCGCTAACTTTCTGTACATGATAAGAGGAAGTGAACCAAGTCAGCTGGAAGCTGAGGTCATGGAAAAAGATTTCATTCTCAGCGCCGAACACGAGCTAAATGCCTCTACTTTTTCTTCAAGAGTTACCGCCTCTACCCTTTCAGACATCTATTCTGCTGTTGTTTCTGGACTATGCACCCTTAAAGGTCCTCTGCATGGAGGGGCAAGGGCAGAAGTCACAACAATGATCAAAGAGATTGCTTGTCCAGAAAATGCAGAGAACTATGTCCTCGATAAGCTGAGAAAAAAAGAAAAAATTATGGGCTTTGGACATAGAGTTTACAAAACCTATGATCCTAGAGGCACAATATTCAAGCATCTTGCTAAACAACTCGCAGAAGCAAAAGGGGATATGCACTGGTACAACACAGCCGAAGCAGTAGAAAATACTGTTACCCGTGAACTTGTAGAAAAAAAAGGAAAACCAATCTATCCGAACGTAGATTTCTACTCAGGAGTTATTTATGAATACATGGACATCCCCTCACAACTTGCAACCTCTATCTTTGCAATTGGTAGGGTCTCAGGCTGGATAGCTCACTGTTTTGATCAGTATGAAAAGAAAAGAATCATAAGGCCCAGGGCTTTCATGCTTGATGAATGTTAAGATGACTTTTTAGTCAAACTTTTTTTGAAAATGGTTGCGTTACAACCGTTGACCTGCAAGCTTTGACCCGTAACCGTTGCGCCGGTTGATCACGCCGTCATGACGTTTTAGATTTTGCAATGATTTTTCGTTCAAGCCTTTTTTTAAAAGGCTTGCGATCAAGCAGTTATTTAAAAAGCTTGCAGACAAGCTTTTTATTATCTAACAGCTTTTTGATATTCAGATACCCATGAGTTTTAGAACTTTCATTAACCAGTTAAAAGAAAATGGAAAACTGGTAGAAATCCTGCAACCTGTTTCTCCGAGGTTTGAAGCTTCAAGAATTGCAAAAACCGCAAAGTCCCCGGTTCTTTTCAATGATATCTCAGGTTCAAAAGTCATAATGAACCTGCTTGGATCAAGAGATGAACTGGCTTCTATGCTCGGAGTTACTAAAGAAGAGATTATAAAGAAGCTTTCTGAAGTTTCTCCAGAGGGTGAAGTGCGGCTGGTGTCAGAATCTCCAACGCTTGAGGTCATAGAAGACGAAGTTGACCTGACAAAACTCCCCATCCTTACACATTTTGAAAAAGATGGAGCTCCCTATATAACTGCAGGAATTGTGGTTTCCGAATACGGAGGAACAATTAATGCTTCGATTCACCGGCTTATGCTTGTAGGAAAAGACAAACTTGCAGTCCGTTTGGTTCCTCCAAGGCACACCTATCTCCTGCACAAAAAGGCTGCTGAAAAAAGTGAACCTCTGCCTGTTGCAATCGTGCTTGGCTGTGATCCGACAATTATCTATGCGACTTCGACAAGGGTTCCTGTAGGAAAAGAATTCGAATACGCAGCAGCCCTGCGAGGAGCTACTGTTGAACTTTTTGAGTGCGCAAACGGGGTAAAGGTTCCTCACGCCGAGATCGTGCTTGAAGGTTATATAGATCCTACAGAGAGAATTGATGAAGGACCTTTTGTGGACATTACAGGAACCTACGATGTGGTTAGAAAAGAACCTGTTATTCATATTACTCGAATTATCCATAGAAAAGATCCTATCTATCACGGGATTCTGCCAGCCGGTCAAGAGCATCTCCTGATGATGGGTGTGCCTTATGAACCTAGAATCTACAAGGCCGTCGGGGAGGTTACGACGGTCAAAAACGTGGTATTGACAGAAGGGGGATGCTGTTACCTACACGCAGTCGTTCAGATTGAGAAACAGACTGAAGGGGATGGAAAAAACGCTATTATGGCAGCCTTTGCAGCTCATACGAGCCTTAAACATGTGGTAGTTGTGGACGAGGATATAAACATTTTTGACCCCAATGATGTTGAGTTTGCAATTGCCACGAGGGTAAAAGGAGATATGGATATTCTTATTATCTCAAATGTCCGAGGCAGTTCCCTGGACCCACGGGGAGCTCCTGACGGAACTACCACAAAAGTTGGAATTGATGCTACAAAGGTGCTTGTAAAAAAGGAAAATTTTGAAAGGGCAGTAATTCCGGAAGAATAAATAAGAATTATTTTAAGTATCTGGCAATTACCGAGTGAATTTCAATGTATCTTACAAAAGAAGAAGAGCAAATCCTGAATGGAGAAGCTGGTGAGACTCTAAGGCAGGCTATCGGGATCCTGGTAACCCTTGGAGATATTTACGGTGCGGACAGGCTTATCCCCATCAAAAGCGCACAGATAGCAGGGGTTTCCTACAAAACCATAGGTGACGCAGGTCTTGAGTGGATATCCGATCTTCAGGGAAAAGTGAAAGTTCCTGCGATTCTGAATCCTGCAGGGATGGATCTGGAAGACTGGGAGAGGCTCAGGATCTCACCCGATTTTGCAGAAAAACAAAAATTGATTGTTCAGGCGTATGAAAAACTTGGAATTAGATGCGAATGTACGTGTACGCCTTACACTCTAGAGGGTTTTAATGTTGGTTACGGTGACCACCTGGCATGGAGTGAGTCGTCAGCTGTTTCCTATGCAAATTCCGTGCTTGGAGCCAGGACAAATCGGGAAGGTGGGCCTTCAGCCCTTTCTGCGGCACTCCTCGGAAAAACCGCAAATTATGGATTCCATTTGGATGAAAACCGTGTGCCTGAAATCTCAATTGAAGTAGAATATCCATTACAGTGGTCGGACTACGGTGCACTTGGTTATGTAGCTGGCAAAATTGTAGGGAGTAAAGTGCCTGTATTTCATCTCAGGAATAGCCCTGGCGCAGATGAATTAAAAGCACTCGGAGCTGCAATGGCAGCTTCAGGAGCAGTCGCTCTTTACCATGTGGAAGGAGTAACGCCTGAGATTCGCATGCATGGTTTTGAAGAGCCGGCAGAGAAAATAAGTATTGAGAGAAGACAACTCGAAGAGGTTTATGAGAGCCGGAAAAAAGCCTGCAAGGAACCCGAATTGATAACCATTGGATGTCCTCACTGCTCGGCAGCAGAGCTTGAAAAAGTAGCTAAGCTTCTTAAAGGAAAAACGGTTTCAAAAGAGTTCTGGATTTTTACCTCAAGGGAACTTGCAAATCGCTATCCTGAGTATGTTAGGACCATCGAAAAAAGTGGAGCTAAAGTCGTCTGTGACACCTGCATGGTGGTTTCTCCGGCTACCAACAGTTATTCCTGTGTCATGGTAAACTCAGGAAAAGCTCTTGCTTACGTGCCAGGAATGTGTGGGGCTGAAGCCGTATATGGAAGTATGGAAGCCTGTGTTGAGGAAGCAGTTGGAAGTATAGCAGAGAAGGCAGGTGATTCCTATTAAACTTAAAGGCAGGACAATTTCCAGAGGATGTGCAAAGGGAGAAGTACTACTCTCAAGAGACCCCATTTCCTTCCTTGGCAGTGTAGATCCGAAAACCGGAGTTGTAATTGAAGAAAATCATGCCCTTGAAGGAAAATCAATTCAGGGTAAAGTTCTTGTTTTTCCTCACGGAAAAGGCTCTACAGTTGGTTCTTATGTCATGTATCAGCTGAAAAAAAACGGAGTTGCCCCTGCAGCAATAATAAATCTGGAAACCGAACCTATAGTTGCAGTTGGAGCTATTATTTCCGAAATTCCACTTGTTGATATGCTTGAGAGAAACCCCTACGAAGTATTAAGTAATGGAGATCTTGTTCTGGTTAACGGAAATAAAGGATATATTGAACTTCTCTAACAGGAAACAGATAAAGCTGAAAACAGAGCAAGCTGAAAACGAGTAAAAACTCAAACAAGTAAATCTAAAACAAGTAAGAATGAAAAAATAATCCCCAGAACGAAAAAAGAGAAATTAGACTCTAAAAGCTGAAGATGGATATATCTGAAAGTTAAACTTTAAGCTGGAGACAGGAACTCAAAAATGAACCAAGAAAACCATAAAAAGGGCAAAGAAAAATTCAATGCCGAAGAAACGGTTTCTCGCTTATATCCTTTCATAATCAGGGTATTTGATGTTTATGAGGTCCAGAATTCTGGGAAAGCTCTTTACTTCTATGGAACTCCTAAAACTGATACTGGGAACATCACAACAGAACTATGGGAGCCTTTACGGCAGTTTGGGTTCGAGTGTACGCTTAAGTATGAGCTTGGAGAATACATACTTCTTGTTTTTCCTGAAAAGAAGACAAAAGAAAATACCTGGATAAACGTTCTCCTTTTCATAGCGACCTTTTTTACAACCATGACTTGTGGAGCCTGGATGTTCGGCGTAGACCTCGAAAATGAGCCTCTCCAGCTTTACCGAGGTTTACCTTTTACCCTTGCAATAATGGCAGTTCTTGGTTCCCATGAAATGGCTCACTATGTGATGGCTAGGTATCATGGGATGAAAGCCTCTCTTCCATATTTCATTCCTTTTCCCACTTTTATTGGTACTATGGGTGCAGTAATTCGTTATAAAGGACCCGTGCCCAGCCGAAAAGCGCTTTTTGATGTAGGGGTTGCAGGGCCACTGGCAGGCTTGATTATGTCAATTGCAGTTACTGTAATAGGACTTAAACTTAAAATGCCCGCAGTAAAATCCCTACCGGATTCTATGATGCTTAATTTCGGTTTGCCTCCCCTTTTTGTATTTATCCAGAATCTTGTAGGAGTTACAGGAGACAAACTGCATCCTGTAGCTTTTGCAGGTTGGGTAGGAATGTTTGTGACTTTACTTAACCTTCTTCCTGCAGGACAACTTGACGGGGGACATATTCTCAGGGCTATGTTGGGTGAGAAAGCAGAAAAGATCTCTTTCCTAATGCCGCGTATTCTATTCCTTATAGGGCTCTATGTAATTTACTGGCTGAAGGAAGATGGGTTTATATGGATTTTCTGGGCTCTTCTCCTCTGGGTTTTTGCAGCAGCTGGGCATCCGTCTCCCCTGCATGACAAAATCGAATTGGACAAAAAACGCATTTTTTTAGGGATCGTTACTTTTATTCTGGGTCTTCTCTGCTTTACCTTGATCCCTTTTAAGCTCACTCCCTGAAGAGAACTACTCTGAGTTTCTAAAAAACGGAGGAAAAATAATGGATGTTCATTTCCGTTACAGCAAGAAAAACTCTTACAGCTTTGCAGTTCTTTCCCCTTTACTGCCGGAAGCTGGGTTTGTGGATAAACCTGTAAACGGAATCATGATCTACAGTTTTACAACGCGTCAGGCAACAAAGGTTTTTCTGGAAGTAAAAAATACAGGCACGGATTCGATTTTTATTGCTGGAGGACCTCATCCTTCCGGGGCTCCAGAGGAGACACTTGAATACTTTGATTATGTTGTTATAGGTGAAGGAGAAGAAACCCTTCCGGAACTTGTAAAAGCGATTCAGGAAGGGAAAGATTCGGGAAAAATACCTGGTATTGCATATAGAGATGCAGAAACAGGCAATATTTTCATGACTCCGAAAAGGCCTTGTGTAGATCTTGATTCTTATCCCTGTTTTGACCCTGAAAAACTCCGGGCTCCTATTGAAATTAGCAGGGGATGTCCTTGGGGTTGCAAGTACTGCCAGACTCCTAGGCTTTTCGGAAGAGAAGTTAGGCACAGAAGCATAGATTCCATTGTAAAAAATGCAAGGTACTATAATGATCTTCGCTTTATAGCCTCAAACGCTTTTGGCTACGGAAGTGATGGGATTCATCCCAGGTTTGATAAGGTAGAGAAATTGCTTTCTGCACTTTGCAAACTGCCGGATAAGAATATTTTTTTCGGGACATTTCCTTCGGAAGTGCGTCCTGAATTCGTAACCAACGAATCGGTTGAACTCGTGAGAAAATATTGTACAAACGATAGTCTTAGCCTTGGGGCTCAGTCCGGTAGTGATCGAATTTTAAAGGAGATCCGAAGAGGACACACTGTTGGAGACAGCATTTCAGCAGTTGAGTGCTGCCTAGAGTATGAAATTGTTCCTGCTGTCGATTTCATCTTCGGGCTTCCCACCGAAACCGAAGAAGACCAGGAAAAAAGTCTTGACCTTGTCCGCTGGATCTGCAAAAAAGGAGGCACTGTAAGGGCTCATTACCTTACTCCTCTGCCAGGAACTCCATATGCGTCGGCTATTCCAACAGAAGTAAGTGACCGAGTAAGACGAGAGCTTGGAAAGCTTGCCCTTGGAGGCAAACTCACAGGATACTGGGAAAAACACCAAAAATCTGAAAAAAAATCAAATTAAGGAGATGGGTTGAAAGTCGATCTGGAATTTCAGTATCGACTTTAAAAACCAAAACTCGTTGTTCTGGATTCAGTAAATTCCCTGAGACGTTTCAGCACAAGTTATTTATTTTTGAAATCTCCCGCACATGTTATCTGCTCTGATCCCGTTACTATTTTATCTATCAACTCCATAGCCTGATTCGAGTTTTAGTCCAGATTCTCAGTTTATATTAATTTTTAAAATAGTATTATTTGTTTTCACTTTAATTGAATCTTTATTTTTAAATCAATTTATTGATCCTGTATTTTCTATTGATTTTGTCCTACCGGCTGTTCTGCAATCAAACAATACTTTGAGTTTTTTACTATTTACTCAGTTTACAACATGTCCTTTCTGAGCTTAGGAGGCTCTCATACTGACATACTCTTAGAAGGGAAGATCTTTCGTTTTTAATCCCATATGTAATAAAGTATTTAACGTATTTATAATTTGTTGTTACGATTTTATAA
>DASXVB010000255.1:0-7441 GCA_036504475.1 Methanosarcina sp. | reverse complement strand
CTCTGGTTTTAAGGCATGGTCTGTTTTTTCCATTGCATCAAAAAACGCATGTTTAGATGATTTGATTCTGTTTGTATCATCCAAAAAGAGATTTATTATTTCAGCTTTATCTTCATCCGTTAGCTTTCGATATGGATTTTTGGGCTTCGAAGGCCTGTCCTTTAAGTCTTCTGCTCTACTTCCGTCTTTTGCTCTTTCAACAAGATAATAGAAAGTGCGTTCGCTCATTCCATACATTTCCCACAGTTCTCTATCGGTATATTTTCCAGATTTTCGCAGTTCAAGGATTTTGGCTCGAATTTCTGCCACTCTTTCAGGTGGAAAATATTTTCGGATATCATCCCATTTATAAACATATATTTCAGACATACAGTAACGCCTATAATTGCTGCAAAAAATAACATTTTGTAGCTCATCTAAAGTTGCATTATTTAGCCTCTAAACTATAGATGTTGATTTGTTTTTACAAATATGTCAGAAGATTCAAATCAAATTTACTGCAAGAGGTCTGTGGACATGAACATTAGTCATTATCAACTAACTGCAGTAAGGATTCCGTTGATTTCTGATTGCTTTCTGGTACATTAAACCTTATAATAAATTCAGTACCATTGTTCCTCTTTAGTTCAAGTTCTGCGTCTAACTGGTCTACCAGAGTAGTTACAAGCTGAAGTCCTAGACTATTAAGTTCTTCAATTTCAATATTTTTAGGAATACCTATGCCGTTGTCTGAGACACTCAAAATGAAACTGTTATTATTGTCTTCTTCTCTATGGAGCTTGATTCTGATTTTCCCATCATTTTTATCAGGAAATGCATATTTAAGAGAATTGGAAACAAGTTCGTTAATTATTATCCCCAGTGGAACAGCATTGTCCATGTCCAAGAAAACATCCTGATCCAAATCCGTGTTTAAGTTAATATTTTTGTTCCCTAGTCTGTATGTCAAAAGCAGATTATCAGCAAGATCCTCGATATACGATGAAAAGTTCAACGTCTCGAGCCCTTCACCTTTATGTAATTCTTCGTGAATAAGAGCCATTGATACAACTCTGTTTTGGCTCTCTTTGAAGGCCTCTATAACTTCTGAATCTTTTATATATCCTCTATTATTGAACTGTTCAACCTGTAGATCGAGAAGCGATGATATTACCTGCAAATTGTTTTTGATCCTATGGTGAATTTCCCTCTGACGAGCAAGTTCGATTTTTGCCAAGACTTCTTCTGCTTCTTTGCGCCCAGTGATGTCAACATCCATTTTAAGAATCATAGGTGTACCATCAAAGTCGGTGAAAGGTAAGTTGTAAGTATCAATCACACTTCCATCTGGAATAGTGACCTTACAATTGTTCTTCTGACCAGTTTTAAACACATCATATGATTCGCAGAATTCACACGGCTGGGTACGCCCAAAGCGAGATTCATAGCAGTGCCGATCGCATGAATCACCAAACTTCTCTCGGTAACTGCGATTGGCAAAGACAACTTGATAATCAGATTTCAACAAGCAAATCATTACCGGTAGAGTTTCTAGCACATTGTATAAGCGTTGCCGTTCAATCTCGATAGCTTCGGCGACCTTCTGACACGTTTCACTTACCCTCAACGCTTCCTCAGCCCGCTTGCGCTCTGTGATGTCCTGAGTGATCCCATAGATCCACTTGACCTCTCCCGCCTTGTCCCTGACGATCTTATCGGCGATAGTTGTGACATACCTTATGTCGCCGTCCGGCCTGATGATTCGGTAGTCGACGCTTTTATGCATCCCGTCCTGTTTGACCGAGTGGATGAAGTCTGCCAGCAGCGCTCGGTCACCCGGGTAAGTTCGGACCATGGCCCAGTCCTTGCCTGGAAGCACGTCTCCGGGCTCGTAGCCGTAAATACGGTAATTCTCATCGGAGCCGTTCATCTCTCCAGTCTGCACGTTCCATGCCCAATTTCCAACTTTAGCCATTTCCTGAGACTTGGCCAGGATGAATTGGCTCTTCTTAATAGCAGCCTCGGTTCGCTTTCGCTCAGTAATATTATTGAAAACAACTACGAAGTATTCTCTATCCATGCTATAAACAGAGATTAAGAACCACATCTCCAAAGGCTTGAACTCGATTTCAAACCTCTCAGGCTGACCTGTCAATGCAACCCGACCGTAAATATCGAACAGCTCTCGATGAGATTCCTTTATCCCTGGAAATAATTCAGTTGCTTTCTTACCTTTTACTTTTTTCAAGCCAGTAAACTTTTCAAATGCTCTGTTAGTATCAAGATATATGAAATCTACAGGATAGCCACAGTCATCGTAAAGCATCCTACAGTATGCAAGTCCATCCAGCATGTTCTCGAAGAGCAGGTGATAACTTCTATCACTTTCATAGAATTTTTCTTCAAGCTTTTTCTGGTTACTTATGTCGAATCCATAAATATTTACGCGTTCTTCTTCGGGTAAAGGTTGAAAAGCGATAAGATACATTCTTTCTCCAACCTTTGCCTCCATTCTTTCCGAGCTGTTCTGAGAAATTACTCTCTGTACAATATCTACGATATTCGAAGGCAGTTTTTCTCCAACTCCTACACCCCATTCATTCAACAAGGGCTCACCTGCCTCATTGGAGTAAAGAACAGTACCATACTTTGCCACATTTAACAAAGGATTCGGATTTTTTGCAGGAAAGTGTTCCATTTCTATTGTCATTTGTCCTCTTCACACTTATTTTCATTGAGGCAAAATGTCTTATTTCACTCTTATACTGTTACCTACCACTTTAAGTTAAACATGATATTTAAATTTTATATAATTATATAATTATGCGGGAACTGTAAAGCCTGGGGAGTAGACAATTTTATAGGCTAGAGTTCATATCCACAGACCTCCTGCAGTAACACTCAGTGAAACTCCCGAGGAATTCCATATCTCCACTGGACTATGTCAGAAGATTTAAATCAAATTTACTGCGGAAGGTCTGTGGACATGAACACTAGACTATATTACATCGACTTTTATTTTATATATATATATATTATTCTTATTTATAATTCTGTTTGTTTTATATTTGTTGGATTACTATACTTTGTTGAGGAGACATTGTGTTATTTTCTGATTTTGGATTGTTTGCAGTAAACGGTTACCAAAATTAATTGCGAGGATTGGTGCTATCAGAAAAGATTAAAATGTCTCTAAAGATTTTGTGAGATAAATTTAGGGGGTAATTTAATATGGAAGAAGGAGAGCTGTTGACAGAAATAGAGGATGTTATATCGAGTAATCACCCAATTTTTGCACTTCTCAATGAAGAACAGAAAAAGAAAGTTGTATCTAGGCTACTAGAAATAAAAATAAACGTCGTAGAAATGAGAATCGCAAGAAATGAAAAGATACTTGAGGCAAGGAAAAAATTTTTAGCTACTCTTAAAGAGATTCAGGTAATGCTCAAATAAGGCAATAGGCTTCTATTGCCCTCTCTTTTAATATCAATTCTTTAAGATAAAACGTCAGTAATTTCCAGATATTATCTTATTTTTTAAAAATTCACCTGCTTTTAATGGAGTTGGCAACGTTTTTAGGATTATGTTAGTGTTCATGTCCAGAGACCTCCTGCAGTAATAATCAATGAAATTCCCGAGGAATTCCATATTTCCACTGGACTGTGTCAGAAGATTTAAATCAAATTTACTGCGGAAGGTCTCTGGACATGAGCGCTAATATTAACGTGACTCTAACATGGGAGCTAAAAAAATAAAGATGCATCTGTACTCAGCAATAGAATCCTATATGTGAGTAGATACCTGTACACTGATAAGCTATAATTATTAGAATCTTTGGTAGTGTATTGATTTTTCCGTAAATTTGCTTCGTAGTTTATCTGTAGGTTTCATGATAACACTTACGGATATTTTAAAAGTTTCAAATTTTAAAAAATTACAAAATATCTTTAGTATGCAGAAATGATGTAACTTTGCTAAAATTCGTAATACTAAGAATGTTACTTCTTTTTTATCATCTGATTATTATAATGAAAATTGCCATTTCAATGTAGATTTTCCCACAAATGCCTATGTGTTTGTTTTCTCAATTGTTCCCAATTATATAGGAATATACTTGTTTCCTTCGATAACCCGATACTTTAACAGCTAAAAACTATGAGAAACACATAGCAGACTACAAGAAAGAAACAATACTTAAAAGTTTGGATAACTTTATACTAACGTTCATGTCCAGAGACCTTCCGCAGTAAATTTGATTTAAATCTTCTGACAATAGTCCACTGGAAATATGGAATTCCTCAAGAGTTTTATTGAGTGTTACTGCAGGAGGTCTGTGGACATGAACTTTAGGGATTCACTGGCATAATGTATACTCTTAAATTTCTACTTATTTCAATGAATCCCTTTCATAATTTTTTTGCAACGGAACCGAATTTTATAAAATTTGTATATATAGAACTTATTAAAACCCAAATTTGACAGAAGCGGAAATCTTAGAATGAATAGATGGGCTTGTTGCTTTTGTTTCCGTTGGACAATTGAAGTTTCTTTGTTGTATTCTCTGATTTTTGCGATTTTCATTTTCCTGAAAAATTTTATGCCGCTGCAATACGTTTTATGCAGAAAAACACTTTATCAATTAGTAAGATCTGTCAAATTAAGGTTAAAAATTACAAAGCGAAATAATTTCATGATACAGCAGGATAAAACCAGACGAGTAATTTTGAAAAGTACTTATCTGCAGTAGTTGAATGTGTCGTAATAGACATAAAAAAGTTCCAAAGTTTTAAATAGTGAGCTTCAGACATTTTTATACAAAAATAGAACGGAAGACTTCATATACATAACAAGGAAAAAGTTTTATAGAAGTTAGTCATAACAGTATATAAATTTGTACACTGTGTATCTTTGTGAAACTTTTTTGTGTACATGGGCATGAAATCTAAAATGTACAAAGACTGAAAATTATACGTACAGCTCAAGTAGTGAGAATACTGGATAAATGCCAACCATAAACATAGATGAGGAATAAAAATGGTTAATATAACAGATTCGGCAACAGTCTTGAAGGAAAGAGATTTGCCGACGACTCTTTCTGATCGACCTAATCAGCCATTCACAGATAAGGCGGATCCAGCGGGTCCACGTAGTAACTGGAGTGGAACTTTAATAGATGGGCTTCTAGTTCCAGATCAAGGTCCACTCATGGTTAAACCAGGTTCAAGTTTTCCACATGATGCTATCAAATATATAACAATAAAAGATGATCAGTGGCATATAATATGGAGGTACCAGATACAGGTTTATGCTTATGCCGGAAGAACGTTTGGTTTGGATTTAACTGATGAAGAGGGTGATACATATCATTTAACTGTATGTAGCCCGATTGGCGGTCTTCACTTTGTAAACTACAACAGTAACAAGCCAGCTATCTGCAAAGTAAAATACGATATCGCGATGGTATGATGTAACAAAAGTTAGGAATGATAAACATGCCAATACAAACAGCGGTAAAACATAAAGACAGTAATCAGTCCTCGCTATCTAATTGGCTCGTTGGATCTGTTTGGGCTTTATATGATTTTGATGGAGTGAACGCCAAACCAAGAAAAAACACATGGAACTTTTATAGCGATAAAAGAGTGAGAGATCCGGGATCTTGGGATATGGGATGGAGCATAATATCAGATGAACGAGTAATAATAAAGGACGGGGAGACTAAATATTTTGAATTAGTTTTTATAACTCATGATTTTTTCATTGCATTTAATACGTCTACTGGTAGGACTCCTCCATATTTTATGACGGATATTATACATGCAGGATATCTCGAATCCGGAATGGGTCAGTTGCTATAAACTTTTTGCCATGAAGGATGAAATATGCAAGCTGTCTCAAAAATTCAGGTTGTGTTGCAAAAATTTCTTTCTTGCACTTTGAGGTATCCTCTTCAAATTGGCCAGTAAGTAGCCCTGGGGAATTTCACCCCCGGGCCCTCTCTGTTTTATCCCAAAATAATTTCGTATTTAAAATTCATTAAGGTACTGTGTAGTCGGTTCCGTTGCAAAAAACCTCAGAAAAAGCATGTAAATCTATAGATAATGAACAAAAGTCAAAATATTTGAAAAGATGTATCAATATTATAGAACTATTCCAAATGTCAAGGACGTTTTACTTTTCCCTATTTTGGCTAGAGTTCCTGTCCACAGACCTTTTGCAGTAAATTTGATTTGACTCTTCTGACATATTTGTAAAAACAAATCAAGATCTATAGTCAATAGGCTAAAGTTCATGTCCACAGACCTTCTGCAGTAAATTTGATTTAAATCTTCTGACAATAGTCCACTGGAAATATGGAATTCCTCGGGAGTTTCATTGAGTTACTCTGGGAGGTCTGTGGACATGAAGCCTAAAAGTCGATAATGGATTAGGTTCCGTGGTTCCGTTGCAAAAAATCTAGTTTTATAGAATTCAATATACGATCCTTTTGTCATACAAGGTTCGGATTTTTATCCTTTTGACTTAATATTCTAAGCTAAATGATTTTTATAAAAATCAAAATACATATGTTTTAGAAAAAGGTTCGCATTTTGGATTTTGAGGATAATTGACTTGTTCCTCAGGGACAACCTATTTTTACTCTGGCGCCAATTGGTACCATACATGGCTCCAGAGGAAGAGAAGATTAGAGTGTCTGCTCGAATCACAAAAGATCTCGACGCCAAAATACGCCAATATTATCCAAATATGGCTCCCGCAATAATAGAAGGTCTTGAGCTACTCATAAAGATTGAAGAAAGTAAGCAGGTACCAAGTGGTACCACAGATGGTACCAATGAATTAGAGATAAAAATTGGAGCCTTAGAGGCGCAACTTGGCACCATGTCAAAACTAATAGATGGGAATGAGAGAGAGATCGAGTTCCTTAAAGGGCAGATCACAATTAAGGACCAACAGATAGAGAAACAGGCCTTTAGCCTTCAATCAGTGATCCAGGAGAATAGCAGACTCAACCTCAAGTTATTACCAGAATCACAAGAGACTAAGAACACACAGGAAACGAAATTAACTCGCTGGCAATATTTAAAGGGCTTTGTGTTTGGGACACAATGATACATTGAAGTAGAAACACTGAATGTGTTTGCTCATTACGTCAAGAAAGTCTAGGTAAAACAGATTGAAGCACCAGCGACTGAAAAGAGATCATTTTTTGCTAGGTTCAAATTTTGGTAACTATACTTGAAAATTAAAAACTTCCCGAAAAGAAAAATCTTTTCAGGATGGTTTTATCATCAGAGGCTGTCTTAAAATTAAATAATCCTTTTTCCTGCTTATTCTTTAATGTCAAAACGATCTATAATGCTTCCTTATCCCAGTGATTTATCAGATAAAGAATGGGAAGTAATTAAGCCTCATATTCCCCCTCCTCGAAGTAATCGTGGTCGAAAACGTGTTCATTCAT
>DASXVB010000254.1:0-11965 GCA_036504475.1 Methanosarcina sp. | reverse complement strand
TGCTTCGATAGGTGGAGAACCTTTGAGAATTCACCTTCTAAGACAGAGGGAAATGCCAGTTGGACAGGCTACTGCAGTCATTTTGGGAGAACGTGTACTGGATGCACTATTGATCTTGTTAGCTGTGCCTTTTTCGCTATATTTACTCCGTGGTATGCTGTCAAATTCCAGTCTGGATACCGTGATTATATTAGGAGAATTCCTTTCAATAATCGTCTTTGCTCTCATGATATATGCAACCATGAAACCTCGTTACATTAAATTCGCCATACATCGGCTTGTGGAATGGACTGCGCGTCTTCTGGGTAAGAAAACAGGAGAGAAATTGCATAAATTGACAAACTCGATTGACAGGGAAATTGACGAATTTCATGCAAGCATAAATATTTTTTTGACAGAAGGGCGTGCAGGCCTATATTCTGGGCTGATATATACAGTTATATACTGGATTGTGGAGTTTTCCTCTCTCCCGGTAATTCTTATGGGTCTTAATCAAGCTCCTTCAATACTCATTTCTTTTGCAGTGCAGGTTCTGCTTATGATTGTTATAGTTATACCGTCAACCCCAGGTGCAAGTGGAGTGGCGGAACTTGCTGCAATTTCCCTCTTTTCAGTCTTTATGCCAGCAAATATTCTTGGAATTACGGTGGCAGCATGGAGAGGTATTACATTCTATACGAATATTGTAGCCGGAGGATTTGTGAGTTTTAAATTACTTAAAGACACGGAGCTGGTGAAAAAGTACTTAAACCAATCCCAAAGTGAAGCTTAAAGGGAACGAGAAGTATTTGAGGAGGTGGGGCTCTTTTGCTACGCCGATTCAACGCACAAATATCCTTATTTCCTTTAATAGAAGAATATAGGCTTGAAAAATACTCAAACAAAAAAATTCTAAAAAGGATAATTAAATGTAAGTTACATGTGACTTAATAAAGACTTACAAACCCTTCAACCCTTTTCTGATAATACAAATACTCCTGAGCATACCCGCAGTAGTGTCCGAAATATTCCCGCCCCCAATCTCCCATACAGCTCATGTTTGTGCAAGTTTCAAAGTAACTGTCGTCGATATGATAATGCTGGATGATCTGCCTAATGTGGGTATCTACAGGAAAGGCTTCCATCTTTTCGAAAGCGAAAAGAAGCACGCAGTCGGCAACCTTTTCCCCAATACCCCGAAGCCTCATAAGACGTTCCCTTGCGTACTTGTATTCCAGGCGGAAAAGGACATTAAGATCCAGTTCTCCGGAAGCTACTTCTTCGGCTGCAGTTTTTATATTTTGAGTTCTAAAGCCCAGTTTGCATTTGTCAAGTGTGGAGGGATCGGCATTTGCAAGAGTTTCAGGATCAGGAAAGCTAAAATATCCTGTTTCGAGCTCCTGTCCTAAAAACTGACTAAGCAGATATATTCGTTTTTGGATTGTAGGGATACTCGAGGCCGTTGCAAGCATATAGGAGATCAAACACTCCCAGGGGTCCTGTCGGATCAGCCGTAGGCCCCGATATTTGCGAATAGCCCTGTCGACCAGCAGGTCTCGGTTTATGCTCTCGTAAATTGAAGGCAAATTGTCGTCAAGGCGGAAATAGCGAGAAAAAAACTCAGGTGGAAGTTTTGAATCAACAACCAGCTGTTCGTTGTCCTGTAAAAGCCGGATAACCTTGTCTCCAACAACACCTGTCCACCAGTCTCCATCTCGCTCCCAACGGAAGACCTGCCCGCAGTCGAGCGTATAATCGAGGTCAAAAAGTTCGGGTTTAAGCCTGTACATCAAGTTCAAGCCCCCTGAGAAAAATTCCTGCAGTTAACGTATCTCCTAGCCCGACAGTTGTTACGGGAGATCCAGAAAGCAATGTGGGGAGCATGCAAATTGTATAACTTTTCCTGAAAGCATAAGCTCCCTGCCTGAAAGTTTTACCGTTAAAAGCTTTAAGGAAAGCTTCAATTTGCTTCCCTCCAAACGTACTTTCCTGAAGTTTTGAAGTTTCTTCCTCCACGAATCTTCGCCCTTCAAGCCTGCCTGAAGCTGCGTACACACCTGCACACCGGACTCCGAATTCCAGAGCTTCAAGCTTTTCTTCGGCTGCCCTCTGAAATTCGGGTTCAGGTTCAGGTTCAGGTTCAGGTTCAGGTTCAAGTTTAGACTTGAGCTCATGACTCATTTTGGAATTAAATTCAAAATCGGTTTTAAAAACAGCCAGCACAAATTCCCTTGTATGAATAAGGAGCTTCTTAAGCCCGTACCTTGATACCAGCCTGAAAGCTGCATCGGCTATAGCGTCTGCCTTCATATGCAGAAGTTCTTCTACGGGAACGCCGTGTAAATTATAAAGCATTGCAAGCTCGTCTTCATTCATTCCAAGGCTATCGGAAAACTTTGCAAACTTCAAAAAGACTGAGTTTGCAATTTCTTTACTTGCAAAGTGCCCGAATTCCAGGTGAATCTGAAGCTTATTATTTCTGGCTTTCCAGCTTCTTAGTTGGTTGAGAGTATCATCAAGAATTGTCTTATAAGTTCGGCCATCGGGGTAATTTTCAAGCAGGAGATGAAAACCTGATATAAGTACTCCGTCGATCTCACAGATATGTCGAAGGGCATACTGCTCAAACGCAGGATTGACAAAAAGCCTGAGATTTAAGTGATCACAGGTCGCTATGAAACGATTTTCCCTTGGAACCCTTACCTCTGTCCCATACAGGGAAAATATCTCCCCCTCGGAAAAATCAAATACGAAATGTATGGGTTCCTGGTTGCTGGACGAAAAACCCTTATTTTTTTCATGTACAATCCTAACGTTTTTCTCTAACGGCGTGAAAGTCTCCGGAAAGTAAATTGCTTTTTTGGAAAAAAGAGATAACTGAGTTTTTGAGGGTACTGCAATATTTGGAATCACTCTGGAAGCGCCTAGCTGGGAAAGGGCATTTGCCATTATTCCGGCATTTCCTCCCATTCTTACGAGGGATTTCCCAAAATAGTGACTTTTAAGAAATCCGAAAACGGACTGCTCGAAAACAAGCCATTCGGCTCCACACCCGTTTTTCATGCAATAAGCAAGCCCTGCCACAAAATCTGATTCCGAAAAAATTTTCCCGGGAGGGTTCTCAATTTTATAAAGAATTTCAGCCGCTTCGAAAGTTTCCAGCAGTTCCGAAATCTCGGCCCCGCTGACCTGGTATACTGAATCTATATTAACATTATATCCACAAAGTATATTCATCTAATCAGTTCCTGTATCCGTTGACGGGGGGCTTCGGATTAAATAAAAGAAAATTTATTTTCCCGCCTGCCTTTGCTTCATTCTTGCAAGCATGGCTGCAAAAGCTCCTGCCGAGATTGCATCGCCTATTCCTACTGTTGCTTTGGGTTGATCTACCACCTTGGAAGGGATTAAAACCGCATCATGATCAGGTCCGTAGAGATATCCATATTCGAATTCCTCAGTAGTACAGAGTCTTTTCCCTACGCAGTAAAGCTTGAAGTTTTCTAGGTCTTCAAGGCCTTTACTTGAAACCGGAACTTCCAGCCCTGCTTTTGCTTCTTCAAGGTTCTCAATTTTTCCATTAAGAGCTTTGGCACCGGCTAAGGTTGAGGAAAAGAGCAGGGTGTCCCTGTGTTCATTAAGTGTCAGAGGGTGACCTTTTGCAAGGATACAGATGTAAAAACCAAGCGAATGCACATGGACTCTTTCAAGCGATAGATCCTTTAAAAGTTGAACAGCTCCATGATAAAGCGAAGTTATCCCATATTCGTCTTTTTTTATGACGGAGTAAGAAAGCTCTTCATGCCCCAGGACATTCAGGGCATTTGCCACTTCCACGGTATCAAGGCCCAGGGAATGGACATGTTTGGCAACAATTTCTGTTAGGATAGCCTTTCTTATAACCCGGTTCTGTATGGATGTAAGTTCTACATGAATGCGGAGTTCAGGATTTAAAGACTTGAGTTTTTCAATAGCTTTCACAGAATGAGAAACGTAGTCCTTATACGTAGATCCGTCTTCGTACTGCTCTTTTATCATCTGATAACCTGAGAGCATTGCTCCATCAATGGGGAGAAGTGAGTCCAGGTGTTCATAGACTTCCCTATCCATGTCAAGGCGGAGCCATTTCGGGCGAGAAGAAATTATAAGTCGGTTATCTCTTGGTACCTGGAACTTACTTCCACCACAGGTTATATCCAAACCTTTTGAATACTCGAAGATCCAGTTAACCTTTGATTCGATGCCAGGTTTAAAGGCTTCCTGAGGGGATTTAAGCACGACTTTTTCGTCTTCTACCTTTGGATGTAGAAGATTGTCAGAGGCCACAAAATACTCTGCCTGTTCCTTAGAGAGCCAGGGAATATACGCCACCACTTTATTTAGCCCAAGAGAGGCCAAAAGATTCGAAATTATCCCTGCCTGGCCTCCCATGCGCGCATAGTCAAAACCGAGGTTTTCTTTCAGCCATTCATGAATATCTGGAGTGTAAGCAGGGATTTCAGCAGCTTTTCCTTCTCGCATAGAAATTAGCAGGCGAGCCACGAAATCCAGAGGTTCTTTTATCTCCCTTGGATATGTATCAACCCTTGCCTGAATCTCAGCTTCGTTAAAAAACCCTATAAGCCTAGATAGGTCTTTGTCTGTAAGGTGCTTGATAGCATCGATATTACTGTTGTAAGCTACAAACATACCTTCCAGGTAAGGAAGGGCCCCTTTGACATTATGAAAAGCGTCAGTGTGGCGCTGTTCCCATTCTTGTATATCCATTTAATAAACCCCTGGAAATACAGATATGAATCAAAAATAATTTTCAGGAATTAGGGAAAAACTTCAGGAATTAAGGGAAAAACCGGATTTCTTTTCCCGAAATGATCTTACTCATATTTCCTCTATTTCCTTTCAACTTAACATTGAATTATGTCATATATTCAGCGTTGATCCTTACATAATCATAAGTTAGGTCACAACCCCAAGCTGTTGCCTGTTCATTTCCCAGATTAAGGTCGAGAGTAATGACAATTTCTTCATTTGCCATAATCTTTTTCAAAAGCTCAAGATCTGAAGAACTGGAAATTTCACCTGAGTTTACAAGTTTGACTTCCTCTCCTCCTCCTGAGAATGAGAGAGAAAGCCTTTCCTGCTCAAGTTCCGCACCAGAGTATCCTGCAGCAGCTACAACCCTTCCCCAGTTAGGATCTTTTCCGAAAATCGCGGATTTAACCAAAGGTGAACGTACAATGGCTTTTGCAGCAAGTTTAGCATCTTCATGTGTTTTTGCGCCCATTACCTTGGCTTCGATAAGTTTTGTAGCTCCTTCTCCATCTTTTGCCATTTTCTTTGCAAGCTCAGTGAATACGTAAATCAACCCATCCTCAAAATCATCCAGGCAATCCATACAGGGTTTGATTCCAGATTTGCAGGTTGAGGTAAGAAGTACCATATCGTTTGTACTTGTGTCCCCGTCCACTACAATCATATTGAAAGTTTTATCCACTGCTATTCTGAGAGCTGAATCCAGGACGTCAGCAGGCACTTTTGCATCGGTGTATGCAAAGCAGAGCATAGTTCCCATATTGGGTTCGATCATCCCCGAACCTTTGGCAATAGCACCTATCCTGATTCCACAGTCCATCTCAATAGCTACTTCTTTTACAACCCTATCCGTGGTCATGATTGCTTTTGCAGCTTTCTTGCTACACTCAGGAGAATTGCCCAACCCTTCAAGAACATCAGGAAGAAGTTCGCTGATCAGAGAAACATCAAGCCTTCTACCAATTACTCCTGTTGAAGCAACTGCAACTGTGTCAGGCTTAAGGTCAAGTTTTTGGGCAAGCATAGTTGCCATTTCCATAGCGTCCAGAAAGCCGTCATCACCTGTAAAGGCGTTAGCATTACCACTATTTGCAATTACGGCCGAAAGACTGTGCTTGGTTTCGATCACTTCTTTACTCAAGATAACAGGAGCTGCGGTTACCTTATTCTTTGTAAAGACACCTGCTGCAGGGCCTTCCGCAAGAATAACAGTCAATCCCATTTTTTCAGCTTTAATCCCGTTTGCAGATACACCTTTTACGGCACAGATTCCACCTTCTATTTCTTTCATGAAAGACTCTCCCTTTCTCTCAGAGCTTTGCAAGACCTTCAATAATATCGCCGCGAGTAACAATACCAACCACGTTGTTGTCCTCGTCAATTACAGGAAGCCTGTTGATCTTGTGCCTTATCATGTGTTCGGAAGCTTCTTCTACGGATGCTTCAGAGGAGATCGTGTACACTTCCCTTGTCATAATTTCTTCTACTTTTGTAGAACCCACATCAGAAAGCATCTTTTTTGTTTCTTCCCAGCCGAGGAGTTCCCTAATAGGAACCTCTATAACCTCAAAAGGGCTTGGAAGCCAGAGTTCCCCTTTTTCGGGGAGTATCAGTAGTTTCAGCAGATCTGCTTCACTCACTATTCCTACAAGCTCTTCGTCTTCAAGGACAGGAGCTCCACTGACACTGTTTTCCTTCAAGATTTTTGCCGCTTCCCGGACTGTATCGTCAGGCTTGCAGAAAACAACGTTCGGGTTCATGACATCTTTTACCTTCATCTGACTACCCCTTGAGATAATTCCATTATTTAATTTAATACGTCACCAGTTATATTTTCTCGCTTGGGCTTCGTTTACGGAGCTACCGCAGGCAGCCAGAGACCACATGTCTCGTCCAGCCCAAACATGAGATTCATATTCTGAACAGCCTGCCCTGATGCGCCTTTGACCAGGTTATCGATTGCCGAAAGAACTACAACTCTGTTATTTTCCGTATCCACTTCAAAGCTTATATCGCAAAAATTAGAACCCCTTACTGCAGTAAGAGAAGGAACTCCTGCAGGGAACCTGACAAATGGCCTGTCCCTGTAAAATCCTTCGTAAATTGTCTTCAAGTCGTCAGTGGAGAGAGGTTCTTTTGTAAAAAGGTGAGCAGTTGTAAAGATTCCCCTAATAGATGGAATTACATGGGGAGTGAAATTGATGTTATGGAGCTTTTTATCAAGCCGTGTCAATTCCTGGACGATCTCAGCCCTATGCCTGTGGGCTGTCAGTTTATATGGAATAATATTTTCTGCGAGGTTTGGATAATGTGAATTCTGAGTAGGTGATATGCCAGCCCCTGAAATTCCCGTTTTGGAATCAAAAACTGCAATGTCGATAAGACCGGCTGCTGCAAGAGGAGCTGCTGCAAGGGTTGCACCTGTAGGAAAACATCCTGGATTTGCAACGAAATTCTCTTTTGCAACTTCGGGGTGAAGCTCTACAAGACCATAAACGGCATTCCTCGGATCGCTATGCTTTAGCCCGTAGATTTTTTCAAATTCCGAAGTTTGAAGTCTGTAGTCCGCACTAAGGTCAACAACCTTGGTATGGCCGTCAAGTAAATCAGGTACATAATTCATAGCAGATCCGTGGGGCACTGCAAGAAAGACTACATCACAACGCTCCTTGACATCTTCAGAGTCAAGATTTTCATACTTGAGATCCAGGAAACCTTCAAGATGCTTGTGCGTACTTGTTACGGACTTTCCTGCAAGGCTTCTGGAAGTTGCCAGCTCCAGTTTAACATTGGGATGATTGACAAGCAAGCGCAGGAGTTCTCCTCCTGTATATCCTGAAGCTCCAATTATTCCAGCCTTGATCATAAGTGTCACCGCTTAATTATATAAATAAAAACTAATTATATTTGTTCACTGAAAAACTATATGCAAAATATATTTCTGTTGAAAATCTAAGATTACTTATTCTGCTTACAGAGAGATTTTGGCCATATGACCATATTATTTAACCTTAAATTCGCATTTTCACTGGGATAGTATTTTAGAATCAACATCAGCAGAGATTTTTTTGATAACCGCTATAAATGGAAATTCTACTTAAAAGTTATTGATTATGAAAATCGATAACTTTTATTTAAATCTCATGCTGAGAAAACCATGATTCATTGCTGGAAGTCCGCTTTCGTTAAGAATCAGGCTTTTATTTTCCCCAGCTTAAGGTACCAGCAAGAGACTGATGATAGTTAAGGAGGTTTCATAATTAGGACTAACCCTATTTATTCAGAAATTAAATTGTCTAATTTTTGATATATAATTATAAAGAGAGAGTCATATTTTTAATTTTAGATCAGTAAAACTTAAATTTTTTAATATATAAGTGTATTCCAGATGGAATTATTAGGATATTTAGAGTTAAAATGGGAAGTTAATAAAGAAACTATTTTGCCTTAGAGTCTCTTACTATAACAAAATTTGTTATATATAACCTTGAAGTCAAAGGATGAAAAAATGAATAAGAAGAAAATCTACCTTGCAGGCCCACTTTTTACCCATGCAGAACTCGAATATAACCGTAAAATTAAGGATTTGTTGATCAAAAAAGAGTTTTCAGTTTTTTTGCCCCAAGAAGATGCAGAAGACACAATAGATAAAAGAGAAAAACAGAATTCGAAGTGCATTTTCGAGAAGTGTGTAGAAGGAGTGGACAGCTCAGATATTGTGGTTGCGGTTCTTGATGGAGTAGATGTTGACTCAGGAACTGCCTGGGAGATTGGTTATGCTTATGCAAAAGGAAAGCCTATAATAGGGCTTCGAACTGACTTCAGATCTCTATCGAATGGAATTGTTAACCTTATGATTGAGATGGCTATAATTGCCCTTGCCAGAGACGAAGATGAACTACTCAGAATCATAGAGAAAATATGTTAACTCCAGGCTAGTTCCGAACTTATGAGTTTTAAAAATGACCTGGATTTTTTGAAAATATATATAAACTTCTTTTTTGTTAATTATATAAATATATCTCAATTGAAATGAATTTGGAATTTGATTCAGGATCAGAAGCTGAAATTTATAACGATTATTAAGTAAAAAAATTTTAATATAGAATGCCAGACATATTAACTACTGGAGGTTAAAAGAATGACCTTTGTGAGTGGATATACGTTTACAAAAGTGAAAACTTCACATGGGCCTGACATGTACGTATCCAGATTTGGGAAGCTGGTAAAGATCGTCCCATGCAATCCACGTGTGGAGTTCTCTGAAAAGTACACCAGTGACTTGATCCACCAAATCGAGTCAATGGAGTAAATTATAGAGAGTTTTTCCGATCTTTTCTTTTTGATTCGGATCGACTTTAATAAGAGCTTTTTTCAGGCCGAAGCTCTTTCGGTCTGACACTTTTTAGAATAATTTCCCAATATATATACCTTGCTTTTCCCTTAACTTTTTATTAACAGTTAATATCTTCAGGAATTATCAGGCTTTATTAAGTTCCGATGCTCAGCTTATGGGTATACCTTTTTAACGTTACATAAATAAAAAAGTTTAAATGTGAAAACTGACAGGTTGTTTCGAAATGACAGGGAATCCGATAGATTGATCCAAAAGTACAGGAAAGCCGATCTTGAAGAGATAGTAAGAATCTGGTACGAAGCTTCCGTCATTGGTCACTCTTTTGTCCCGGCATCATACTGGGCTTCGCAAAAAAACGCAATGAAGGAGAGGTATCTACCACTTGCCGAAAACTTTGTTTTTAAGGAAGACAGGCAGATTGCAGGATTCCTCTCCCTTGTTGGGGAAAGAGTTTGCGCCCTCTTCGTTGCACCTGAAATGCAAGGTAGAGGAATCGGGAGAACTCTTCTTGAGTGCGCAAAAACCCAGAAAAAAAAGCTCTCCCTCAAAGTATATAGGGAAAATGAAAGTGCTTTTCGCTTTTATAAAAAATGTGAGTTTATAGCGGCTGGTGAAGAGGTTGATGAATATACAGGCCACATACAAATTTTGATGGAATGGAACAAATTCTAGAAAATTAGATTAATTTAGAGTAAGTAGGCAAACTTAAGCTGGAAAAAGGAAATTTTAACGGATTAAGGTCTAAATATTCTATAAACTGTAAACCAGAGATATCTGAACATAAGCATTCACTCAATCGTATTTCAATCTCTAGATTGAAATATGTAAATAAATTTTGTTAATTAATTATGGTCAGAATCCCATTTTCTCGATTATTATGTAACTTTCTTGATAAATACTTGACTTTACAAATATTAAACCCACAGTTGTCGAAAGATTTAAATATACAGACCCCTAACTATAGGATAGTAACTGTGTGACAATAACCTACTTACAAAGCCATTTAATAAGAATTTGTAAGTATCGCCCACCAGTTATGTTATAGATACCTGCGAACAGACTGAAGGCAAACCTACACAACCTTTAAAAAACGGATTTATCCCTCCTTAGAAGAGATTTGAGAATTTTAAACTCTCATTTCTCGTACCTGCAAGAAGCGGAAAAGAGTAAAAACGGATCTCAGCTTCGATTTTTCTTCCGTATCTTTCAGGCAATTTTCTGAGAATAAGGATAATAACTGTTCTGAACTAACGCTAGATTTACAGATGACAAATCACTGTAAAATCAAACGAAAATCAGGAAAACTGAGAGAAAAACAAACCTGACATTAGAAAAATCTGAAACCGAAAAAGCTTGAGGTAAGATAATCCTGGAATAGAATCAGGAGGAATTGGTATATGAAATTTCCAATAAAAAGAACAGACCGTGATATGTATAGCTGGGATCCATTTGATGAGGTCAGAAGAATGCAGAATTATATGGAGAACATGTTCAGAACTTTCCCTGCACTGGAAAGCCGATTTGGAGCCGAAACATTCTCTCCGCTGACCGATGTTGCGGAGGAAGACGATAAGGTAACTGTAACAACTGATCTTCCCGGGGTTGATAAGGAAAATATTGAGCTCAATCTTAGGGATAATGTTCTAGTAATCAGTGCAGGAAAAGGGAAAGAAGAAGAGACCGAAAAAGAAGGTTACCTCAGAAAAGAGCGGTCTTTCATGCGTTACTACCGTGAAATCCCTCTCCCCGACGGCGTAACCGAAGAAGGAGCAAATGCACAGCTCAAAAACGGAGTCTTAACAGTTACACTGCCAAAAACTAAGTCTGTAACCGGGAAAAGAATTCAGATTGAGTAAACTGGCACTCAGGATATGAATGTCCGATATTAAGAATATTATAATCCGGATAAACCGAATTTTCAGCCTTATCCAACATTAAAAAACGTATGGGACTGGGAAAACCTGCGGGCAGGCTCAGAACTCTAATTCTGAAAGCTTGCAAGCCGCCCGCAGTAAACACTCCTTCACTTATTCTTTCTACAACTCAACCTTTTCACTTATCCTTTTTAGAACAGAACCTCTTCTACTATCTACTATTAGAGTTATTGCTCCCCTTGATAAAACTCTCAGAGCAGCAAGGGTTTTTAGAGATCAAAAGAATTATTCATCTAAAAAATTTTCCTCAATAACCTCGCCCCGCGGTTCTTTTTCCTTGAAGATCTGCCCTTCGAAACAGGAGACTTCAGCGCCCTTGAGCCAGGCGTCAGGTGAAAGGCCTGCCTTAAGGCAGGTATGACTCAGAAACTCGATAGAATCCATATTATACTCAGGGGCGACCTGAGGAAGCAACAGTCCCTGACAGTAGCCCTGCTTCACAATAAGTCCGTGTTTTCCAATTTCTATACGCTCAGGAAGTTCTTCGGGAGGAGCATTGATCTTTTCAGGTGGAGTAAGAATTGTTACCTCAACAACCAGATAATTCAGTTCATCTTTTCCCACCGGCGGAAAACGTGGATCACGGGTTGCCGCAGAAATTGCAGAATCCATAATTGCGTCCTCAAGTGTGGAATCGGGAAATGGATGTCCTATACAGCCTCTTAATAACTCGTTTTCCGTAAGAGTGACAAAAACACCCCTCTTCTCCCCAAAAACCGGTGAAAGCTCAAAACCCAATTCCTGAGGTTCCGGGAGCCTTTCTTCAGATAGAAACGATTCAATCGTTTTCCTTGCAAGTTTGACTGCAGCCCTGCCTTCAACGTCTGTAAGCATATTTGAACCAACACCTTATCTTGTTACTCTAGCCTGTAGATCTCGACCA
>DASXVB010000253.1:0-22881 GCA_036504475.1 Methanosarcina sp. | reverse complement strand
ATAGAAACTTACTGCTTTGAGGATTTCGTTAGATTTTGCGGTAAAGACGTTTGCACCCCAGCAAGTGGGACTATTGCATCCAATAGTATTAGTCCATCCAAGAGGATCATATTGGTAGACAGAGTTATAATTATTAGTGTTTTCAGCTGTGAATACACAATTTGTTTTGCCTATGTTTGAGTCATAATAGGAAACATAGAAATATCCATTATCACCAAAACTTGTACCCCAACTGTTTTTCACGATAAATGCTCCATTTCCGGGTGGAACCTGTGAAAAGTTATTCTTGTCATAATTATCGTCCCATCCCACAATATCTACAGCGTGGTCAGAGTATGAAGATCCAGCATAGTAAAAACTATGTGTAGCAGTAGAATAATAATCGTAAAAGTTGACGCCACCAGTACATATACCTGTATCGACTGCTCCATATTTCTTAATTGCAGATTTTATTCCATCATTGTCCAGAGATCCCTGCCTGCTTGGAAGGAATATAACATCTTGTACATGTTTAGATACAGGAAGTGTAAGTTCATTTGGTGAATACACCGATGAATCATTATAAGGGTCATCTTTTTCGTTCACTGTCCCACTCCACCTGGCAAGGTAGGCAGTTGACATAGACGTAGTTCCTCCCTCTGTGAAATCAAATCCTTCTGGTGCAGTATTGGAAAGTACATTTTTAAGATTATTTTCGGAAAAATCCCGGTTTTCTCCCGGTTTTAAATACGATTCCAAAGCTCCATATGTTGCAAATGCCCAGCAACTTCCTTCATTGCCTTGATCTTTCACGGGAGTTACTTTGTTTAGAGTCCGCAGGTCATACTTAGATGGAAAAGATGTTTTAATGGCAGATTGGCTGAGATGCCTCAGATCTAGAGGTGATGGTATAAGACCTGTTTTTTGCTTATTCATGGATATTTGAGAAGATGCTTTACTATTCTCGTATTTGATAAAATCAGGGTTTTTCGGCGCTTGGTAAAATTTTGAAGAGCCAGCAATCTGAATTACAGCACTATTCTGGACACCTAATGTCTTGTTTTTTTCTGAATATCCAGTGCTTGCCATTGCTAGCGATGTACATATAAGCAAAGATATGATCAATAATCCGCTTAGGACTACTGATTTTCTTTTTACATTTTTATTGTTTTTTGCATTAATTTTTTTTTTCATGCTAATCTCCTGTTTTGTTTTCTTCGATAACCCCCCCTTCTAAAGAAATATTCTTTTTATTTTCCAGATTTGATAATAATATGGAAAATTCTTTTTCCAAATCTCTTTCCAGATTTATCATACTAAAGATAAAAAATTAATAATTAAATATTATTTTAAATTATCTATTTGGATTTATTATGAAAAAAATTTATAATTCAATGATTCTTCTCTTTCTTTCTCTAAAAATCCTTGAGAAACGTATTTTTGACAAGAAAGCCAAAATATTTGTTACCTTCTATTATTTCAACTCCCAATTTGGACTAAAATAAATATGCTTGGCTACTATATTATGAGTCAATCTCAAAACTAATTCTATTCATAGATCTATAAACTTTCAGACCTGTTTTTGTGATAAAAAATTCGATCGATTATTTAAAACATAATATTTACAGAAGTTTTTAACTTCTGGCATCAGCTCATATTATATTTCTGGTTACTTTGTTTCTATTCTTGAAAATTTCAAGCAAAACTCGGTTTTTCGTTGTTTTGTATAGGCTGAAAATAATTGCTTAGTTAAAAAGTGGCCAAGCAAAAAAAGAGCGACTTCAAGTTTGAATGTGATTTTCAACAAAAAATATCTCTAATTTTAGATATGCTACTTTAACATTCAGGAAATAAGTAAAAATTACCAACTCAAAATAGCAAGAGCCTAATATTTTTTAATTTAAATTCAAAGCTTTTTAATAATTATAAAATGTATCAGTAGTTTTAATATGAAAATTATAACTTGGAATTGTAATATGGCTTTCCGGAAGAAGTACGAATGCATTCTTCCTTATAATCCTGATTTATTAATTGTTTCTGAGTGTGAGCATCCAGACAAATTCAGCGATAAGTTCTACGATGATGTTTTATGGATAGGTGATAACAGAAATAAGGGACTTGGTGTTTTCAGTTTCAATAATTTTGAAATTGCAATCCATGAGTCTTATTGTGAAAACTACAGGTATGTACTTCCTGTCACAGTAAAAGGCAGTGAAACCATGAATCTTATTGCTATTTGGTCGCAGAACAATATCGAAGACCCAAGAAGAAGATACATTGGAGAAATCTGGAAGTCATTGAATTACTATAAAGATTTGTTCAGATTTCCAACTATTATTGCAGGTGATTTCAATTGGAATGTTATCTGGGATCAGGGGAATCAGAAATATCCTCTCTACGGAACACTCACTGATGTAATTAATTTGTTAGAACAATTTGATATTTTCAGTATGTATCATGCCTTTACAAATGCAGAGTTCGGGATTGAAGGGGAACCGACGCTATATTTCAGGAAAAACAAGAAGACTCCTTATCATATAGATTATATATTTGCACCTGCTGAAATTATTAATCGTGGGGAATCATTCTCGATTGGTAAATATGAAGACTGGATTTCTCTGAGCGATCATATGCCTTTAATAGCAGAATTAAAATGAGTTAATTTGTGTTTTGGAATTTCGATACGGAAATCTTGTAGTGTCTTCTTTTACGTGGTAAGGCCACTCTCCTCCGTCGAGCGTTACAGGAACGACCCAATATGGTGAATAAGGTTTTATGGATTAGAAAGACGCAAATTATTTCTCTGGACTAAAATGAACTGCCAAAATACGATTATTAAGGTTATTCGGTTTTATTTTCTTCATTCGGTTTTGCTACAGCTTTTGAATTTATTTCCATTCTAAAAACAGCCTTGTTTTTAAAATTTCCTCCATTTCAATCCCTTCCAGAATTTCAAAAGCAAGATTTGCCGTAAACTCATCTTCCGAGTCAAGTAAAGCCTGCAAAAGTGGCCTGTCTTCTTCAGTACATATCTTTTTGAGAGCTCCGGCTACTTCTGCTTTTACGAAGCGGTTACAATCACAAAGGCTATCGATGAGAGGTTCAATAGCTTTTTCCGGTTTAATCCTGCCGAGGGCTTTTGCAGCAGCCAGGCGCGTGAAATCATCCGTGTCCGTAAGAGCAGCAATAAGGGGATCGATTGCTTTATGAGCTTTAATTCGGCCAAGAGCCTCTGCTGCTCCGGATCTTCCTTCATTATTTTGGTCCATTAGCGCGTCAATAAGAGGTTCTACAGCTTTTCTTGATTTCATTTTTCCAAGAGCTCTTGCAGCTTCTTCTCTTACAGAGCCATTGTTATCAGAAACCAGAACATCTATCAGGGGCTGAAGGGCTTTTCTTGATTTTATCCGGCCCAAAGTTCCAGCCGCAAACCAGCGCACAGTTGCATCTTCGGATTTGAGGGCATTAATTAACGGAGAAACAGTCCTTTCACATTCGAAAAGCCCAAGTGACTCGGCTGCAAGCCTCCTTACTTCATCATCTTCATTATCTAGAGCCCTGATCAAAGATTCAAACGCTCTTTCACGCCGGCTTTCAGATAGATTTTGCAAAGCCTTTGCTGCTTCCCTGCACACAAATTTATTTTCGTCTTTGAGGGCGTTATCAATGAAATCAAAGACTCGATTCGATATACACTCAGGCATCTCATCGGAATTTACCTTGCCAAGGGCTCTCACTGCCCCTTTCCTTATAAATGAGTCTTCAGACTTAAAAATTCGAATAAGCGGCTCAAGAATTTTTTCGGATTCAAGCTGTCCTAGTGCATTTGCCGCTTCCTTTCTGACAAAATGGTTTTCGTCCCCCAGTGCAAAAAGAAGTGGAGCAACAGCTTTCCAAAATTTAATCATTCCTAAAGCTTTTGCCGCTTCCAGTCGGACTAAATGACTTTTATCACTGAGTTTATTTATCAGGGTTTTAGCAGCTCTTTCAGACCTTATTTCTCCAAGGGATTCCACAGCTGTTTTTCTTACATATTCATCCTCATCCGAGAGTGCCAAGACGAGAGGACCAAGAGTTTCCTCAGATCCTACAATACCAAGTCCTTTTGCCGCCTCCCTTCGGACAAAACGGCTTTCGTCCCCAAGCATATTGATGAATCTGTCCGAAGTCCTGCCCGATTTTATTTCTCCAAGAGCTTTTGTAGCAATCCAGCGTACAAATTCATCTTTGTCTTCAAGGGCATCTACAAATGGTTCAATAGCTTTTTCCGATTTCATCTGGCCCAGGGCTTCGGCAGCTCCCAACTGGACAAGCTTGTTCTCTTCCTGGAAAGCTCTTATAAGAGCTTCTGTTACTTCCCTGGAGTTTGTCCTTCCAAGAGCTCCTATAGCCCCAATACGAACAAAGTCATCATTAGCTCCAAGTGCGGAAACAAGGACTTCCAGTGATTTTTCCGACCCTATCTGCATCAACGCATCGGCAGTCTCCAGACGGACAGCCCGGTTCTTGTCCACAAATGTATTCCTGAGTAATTCGATGGCTTTCTCAGAGCCTATCAGGCCGAGAGACTTTATAGCTTCTATCCGCACAGAATAATCTTCGTCTCCAATTGCAACCTCAAGAGGAGCAAGTGCCATCTCTGATCTTGTTTCCCCAAGTACTTTTGCAGTTTCTCTTTTTATCCCAACATCTTTATCCTCAAGTGCTCCTAAATTGGCCCTGATTCCACAGGTGCCTAGCCTTCCGAGGCTTTGAACTGCCCTTATTTTTTCTACTGTATATTTGCTGTCAAGTTTTTTCGCAAGTAAGGCGCACAGTTTTCCTCTTGTTTCAGCGCTGGCTCTTGCAGCACATTTTGAAGCTAAATATAAATTTCCGCTTGAAATAATTGAGCTTACAAGTTCTTCTCCGGATTCTAGTAGTTCCGAGGTTAGCATGATTACATTTTCCCACCTCGGGTGTCTGAATGTCTTTGAGATATTCACTCTATTTTCAAAGTAGGTTTTCAACTTTAAAGCTGCAAAATATTCCTGAAGGGATCGATCTATCCCAAACCTTATCCCTGAACTGTTTCTAGTAAGAAGCCCAAACAAGATGCAAGCATGAAGGAGCTTTCGAGCTTTTACTTTTCCAGATAGGTTGCGTTTTGCATACTCTTCTGCTGCATCAAAGGCGTAGATGTATTTACATGATGTTTTATTTCTGCACTGGAGTTTGAAGGCCAGATCCATTAAAAAGCCCTCAATCTCTATTCTTTGAGCAGGCAGCTTTTTAGAGTTTATTTCAGCAAACAACCTTTTAAGATTTGTTCTTTTATTGCTTATCTTCGAGGGCATCCAAGCTTCTGAAAACAAACCTTCTATGACCTTTGAATTCCTAAAAAGCTCTGAGACGAAAGTCTGATAGGTTTCTACCCTACTAGAAGGAATAAAATCAAAAAGGGTAAAGTGTTCTATCTCTCCACTTTTTTCTCCTTTTCCCATATAAACTTCTGAAAGTTTGATACAGAGGTAAAGCAGCAAGGGGTTTCGGAGAATCGGTTTTGAATTAACTTTCCTCAAGCTTCTGGCTTTCAAAAGCTTTGCCTGTCTCTTGTTAGAAATATTCTTTTCTATAAAGAGCCTGATCTTCTCATCGGTCAATTTTTCAAGTTCTGAAAGTGCAAATGTACTTTTTAAGCTATCAAAAGACTCGGGTCTTGAGGAAATTACGCATCTGCAGTCTTCATATTCGGAAATAAAATCGGAGATCTCATCAAAAGGGAAAAAATTCTCAGAAGGTGTGAGCAGATCAAGCCCATCTAATAACAAAAGGGATTTTCCTTCAAGCAATTTCTTAAAATCTTTTTCAGAAATGCCTTTTTTCGTTACCTTCGCTTTTAAATAATTATAAAAAGAACCTTTAACGTAAGAGTCAAGTACTACATAAATAGGAACAAATCCCTTTTCTTCCGCGAGGTATTTTCTGGCATAGATAGCATTCAGCCACTTTAGAGTGCTTGTCTTTCCCGAACCTGCCTCTCCGTAAATTATTAAGTGGCTTTCTTTTTCTACAATTTGTGAGATTTTGAAGTCGTAGGCTAAGGAAACCCTTTCTTCAAAAAGCCGGCGTGTAATTGGTAATATTTCTCTAGCAGACAATTCTACATAGTTATATGTTTTGTTTTTATCTTCCAGCACTATATTTTTCAGGTATTTTTTCAGATCTAAATTTGATCTACTTTCAGCTCCAGACATAAAGCCCCCACAACTTAATTGTGTTTCTTTTCCCCATTATATTCTTTTTGTCAGGACCTTTTCTAGGCCTACTTCTTTCAGTAAGTATCCTGAACTTTTTCCACGACTTTCTTATTATCTGAGTTTACGATGTCGCTTAGGGTGGGCGAGGTCAAGGAATCTGGTTTTGTTCTTTCTGCCCATTACTGAAAGCCTGCTTATTTGCTTTGAAGCAAAGCGTTTGAGGACAACATAACGGATTTTAAGAAGAGCAGAATCAACAAGAGAGTTTGAAGGTAAGCTGACTGTTCAAGGCACATCCGTTGTTACATATTATAATTCATTTCCATATCAGAAGCAAAGAGCCCGATTGCGCCTACGGCAAGTCGCCATCCCAGAGTAGTCTTGAAAATGAGATGAAGAGGGGCTTCCAAAAAGAGATCTTATGTGTAAAAAGCGTCCGGATCAAAAGTATAGAGAAAAAACTAGTAAGGAGTTCGAGAACAGGGCAGAGCCCGAGTTCTTTATAGAGACTGACCCAGCTGGTAAATGTATCGCGAAGTCTGAGGCTGGACCCCTTCAAAAATTTGTGTCTCTTGAGGCATGTTTTCATATTTACCTTTTTCCTTCGAAAAAAGGTAATTTTCAAAGTTAAACTGTCTGGGTATTTTTCTCCCTTAAAAATCTCAATTGCTTATTTAAATGTATCATTATTTAGTATTAAATAATATATCCCATATAATTATTCCCAGAATACTGTCTGTATAACTTGGAAACTTTTTCTATCTTTTTGTGTTAGTTTCCATGCCTTTTTGTCCACGTCTTTTTATTTTTCCTTATTTTTATTTTTCCCAATAAGTTCCAATACATCACATAGCTTGTTTACGGTGCCAAGTACGGTTTTCATTCCAGTAGTATCCTCTTCTGCAGGGTTCCAGGTAATTCCGCCAAAATGGGCATTATCGCCAACTACAATCATACCGTGAATATGCATCCAGTCGTGGATGGACTGAATAGTCTTTTCTTGCCCTCCGTTTCTTGAACCCCCAACTGAAAGAGCTGCTCCAACTTTATTTTTGAGCGCGAAATCTTTACGGCGGAGAAGGACGCTTCTGTCAAAAAGAGCTTTGAGCTGTGCAGGGTAATTTCCTAAGTACACCGGGGACGCTACGATTATACCATCTGCGGTTATCATTTTTTCATAAATTTCTTTCATATCGTCTTCAATTATGCAGGAGTCTTTTTCCGTACAAGCTCCACAGGCTTTGCAGGGGTCGACCTCTATATTGGATATAAAAACAAAGTCTGTCTCAAAACCTCTTCCCTTTGCAACTTCAAGGGCTGCTTTAATCATTTTTTCACAATTCTGGCCTTTTCGCGGGCTACCTGAAATTCCAAGTATCTTCATTGAAATCATTCCGGAACTCTTTTATATTAATTTATCATTTATATTCAATAATATTGTTTTAAATATAGCTATCTGCCATAAAAATAATCCAGATCGTTATATCTCTCAATGAAAAAAGTTCTTATATAAATGTGTGCTGGCAGTCTTAAATATATATTTTTTATTTTTATATATATCAATATGCATTTTACGTAAATTTATATATTAAGACCCAGCTAACTTAAACTACTCTAATTATATAGGAGGTTGGTTGATTGGTAACATTTTTAGAAAAAATCAGTGAAAGAGCAAAGAAACTTAACAAAACAATCGCTTTACCTGAAACTACCGATATAAGAACTCTCCAGGCAGCTGCCAAGTGCCTAGAAAGAGGTATTGCAAATATCGTTCTCGTCGGCGATGAAGCAAAGATTAAGGCACTTGCAGGAAATCTTGACCTCTCAAAAGCAAAGATTGTAAATCCTGAAACTTATGAGAGAAAGGATGAATATATTCAGGCTTTTTACGAGCTGAGAAAGCATAAAGGTGTCACACTCGAAAGTGCAGCCGAAATCATGAAAGATTACGTTTACTTCGCTGTTATGGCGGCTAAACTCGGTGAAGTTGACGGTGTAGTATCAGGCGCCATTCACTCGTCCTCAGACACACTTAGACCTGCTGTCCAGATCGTTAAAACTGCTCCTGGTGCAGCTCTCGCATCTGCTTTTTTCATCATTGCCGTACCGGATTGTGAATACGGGTCAGATGGGACATTCCTCTTTGCTGACTCGGGTATGGTTGAAATGCCCAACCCCGAAGAAGTTGCAAACATTGCTGTGATTTCTGCAAAAACCTTTGAGCTACTGGTTCAGGACGTACCAAAAGTTGCAATGCTTTCTTACTCCACTAAGGGAAGCGCCCACAGCCCTCTGACCGAGGCGACAATCGCTGCAACAAAGCGTGCACAGGAACTCGCCCCTGATATAGCAATCGATGGTGAACTCCAGGTAGATGCAGCAATTGTTCCCAAAGTTGCAGCTTCAAAGGCTCCAGGAAGCCCTGTTGCAGGCAAAGCCAATGTTTTTATCTTCCCTGATCTTAACGCTGGAAATATAGCATATAAGATTGCCCAGAGGCTTGCTAAGGCTGAAGCTTATGGCCCTATCACTCAGGGGCTTGCCAAACCGATTAATGACCTGTCCAGAGGCTGCAGCGACGAAGACATTGTCGGTGCCGTTGCGATCACCTGCGTCCAGGCCGCAGCACAGGACAACAAATAATAGCAGACGTTTCTATATTTGTGGACGTTTTAGGAAGCTTTTTATTAACTGTTATACCTAAAATATTTATCATAAATATACATGTAAATTAAAAGTAATGTATAAACTGGGGTTTACACATGAAGGTATTGGTTATAAACGCAGGAAGCTCGTCCCTTAAATATCAGTTAATTGATATGAGCAATGAATCTCCCCTTGCAGTAGGTCTCTGCGAAAGGGTGGGAATCGATAATTCGATCATTACTCAGAAAAGGTTCGATGGCAAAAAGCTGGAAAAGCAGATTGATCTTCCCACCCACAAGACCGCTCTCGAAGAAGTTGTCAAGGCTCTTACCGACCCGGAATTTGGTGTAATCAAAGACATGGGTGAAATCAACGCGGTAGGGCACAGGGTTGTGCACGGTGGCGAGAAGTTCACAACATCTGCTTTATTCGATGCGGGTGTAGAAGCGGCTATCAAGGATTGTTTTGAACTGGCACCTCTCCACAATCCTCCAAACATGATGGGAATCTCAGCCTGTGCAGATATCATGCCAGGAACGCCCATGGTTATTGTTTTTGACACTGCATTCCATCAAACTATGCCTGCATATGCCTACATGTATGCTTTGCCATATGATCTGTACGAAAAGCATGGAGTACGGAAATACGGTTTCCACGGGACTTCCCACAAGTATGTTGCCGGAAGAGCTGCCCTTATGCTTGGAAAGCCTATAGAAGATACCAAGATTATCACCTGTCACCTTGGAAATGGTTCAAGTATTGCAGCAGTGAAAGGTGGAAAATCCGTTGATACCAGCATGGGCTTTACCCCGCTTGAAGGGGTTGCAATGGGTACCAGATGCGGTTCCATTGACCCGGCAGTTGTTCCCTTCATTATGGATAAAGAAGGGCTGTCAAGCAGAGAAGTTGACACTCTCATGAACAAGAAGTCAGGTGTACTTGGAGTCTCCGGGATTAGCAATGACTTCAGAGATCTTGATGAGGCAGCTTCGCATGGCAACGAGAGAGCTGAGCTTGCCCTTGAAGTCTTCGCATATAAAGTTAAGAAGGTCATTGGTGAGTATTTAGCTGCACTCAATGGTGCAGATGCATTGGTCTTTACTGCAGGTATTGGAGAAAACAGCGCAACCATCAGAAAGAGAATCCTTGCTGGCCTTGATGGTATCGGTATAAAAATCGATGAGGAAAAGAACAAGATCAGAGGTCAGGAAATCGATATCAGTACCCCTGACTCAAAGATTAGGGTTCTTGTCATCCCAACAAATGAAGAGCTTGCCATTGCAAGGGAAACAAAGGAAATTGTTGAGACCGAAGCTAAACTACGCAGTTCGGTACCTGTTTGATAGTAAAGGAATTTTTTCCTTTACTTTTTCTATTTTTATCTTTCATTGCACTCATTAAAAACTTAAACGTTTTTTGTTGAAACTTGTTTTGGTGTTATGGATTTAATTTCTACTACTTTTTGTTCCTCTGTTTTTCCGCTTTTCTTTGATTTTCGAAAAATAACTATTCAGCCTTCGATAATATTAGAGTCTTGATAGTTGGAGTTTATAGTGTCACAAAATTAATACTCTTAAAGAATAACTGTCCTTAAGCTGTCATATGATTATGAAGCAAGTAGATATTTTCCCTCACGCAGTCGGGTCCGATAAGATATTGGCAGCCAGGATTTTTGAGGTTGCCAGAGCAAAGAATCAGCACATACTGGATTGAGGCTTTTGACATTCTAAAAGCTTATGGTATTCCTGTGGTAAAGACTGTATTTGCAAAAACTGTAGAGGAAGCTGTAAGCGCTGCAAAAGATATCGGTTATCCACTTGTAATGGAGGTCGTTTCTCCGCAGATTTCCCATAAATCCGACATTGGAGGAATCAGATTCCCCCTTCTAAATGCCTCAGACGTGAAAGCTGCCTATCAAGACATCATGGAAATTATCTTAGAGGCTGTCTTAAAATTCAAATCGCTTCTACAATAGAATAATTGGCAATGATACCTTTAAGTTCAGACCGCAAATTTTTCAGAAATTAAGGTACACTTTTCCTATGTAACCTTACGCACTCGATGTACAAAATCAAATACATTATCCATCGTTGTTTGAAATTGCACTTTAGATTTTTAATGGCTCAATGCTACTAGTTTTCCTTTTGAGTGTGTAAATCCTATCTCAATTATAGAACCAAATTTAATTTTAAGACAGCCTCTCAAAGATGTGCAGTTTGCGATAGCTCCTGTTGACGAAAGAGAAGCCAGAGAGATGATTACAGGGATTAAAAACTATCCGCTTTCTTGCTGGAATAAGGGGAGCAAGGCCTTCTGACATTGGTGCGCTTGTAGATACAATTCTCAGGGTTTCTAGGCTTGTCTGTGATTTTTCTGAGATTGAGGAATGCGAGATCAACCCATTGATAGTTTTTGAAGAAGGAAAAGGAATTCTTGCCGTGGATGTAAGGCTCATGGAGAAGTCACACTAATGATTATTTTCTTATTCTTCTCTTCTAATCTGCTTTAATCTACTTTTTACTTCTATTTTCAGGCTATCTTCATTCTATTCCCGCAAGTTTTCTAGTTTTCTCAAACCGAGCTTAAAAATATTTTTCGCCATTGGTTGACAGTGGTATCAAAATTGTAAGACGTCTCGGACCCAAGTCATACTAAAATTATAACATTTGTTTCGTACATACTGAAAGTAGTGAATGAGGTGGTAACACGACCCAGGAACGGAAAAGATTCATGCTGGCTGTGAGTATCCTGCTTCTTTCGAGCACTGTCGCCGTTAATCTCCTACTTGAGGATTCACCAGTAGTAATCCAGCTTGAAGGAGATACGTTCAAGGTAGTGGATATCCCGTATGTATATACTGTAAAAGAGGCGTATATTCTCCTTTTTTCCGGATTTTTTGGAGGTCTGGCGCTGGCTCAGGTTTTACGGTCCCTGGGGGTTCAAAGCTCTGCTTTTCCAGTAACCGGACAGGCAGCACAGGTCACGGCTCTGGACGTTATCACAGAGAAAGCTCCAGAGAAGATTATTGAGGTCTCACTAGAAAATACCCCTACTGAGGAACCTCGACCCAGCACTAATATTGACCCCACAGATGTACTTCTACGAGCTCTTGAAGGAGATGAAAGAAAAGCTATTGAACTTATTGCGGCAAAAGGAGGGAGAGTTCTACAGAATGAACTCGTTAATTCTCTTGATTTTTCCAAAGCCAAAGTTTCACGGGTTCTTATGAATCTGGAAAGAAGAGGCATAATAACAAAGAAAAAATACGGGCTTACTAATTGTATTTCGATATCTGATGAGCTTAAGGATGACTTCGGGATGAGGGGTGAAATAGAATGAAGAAAAATACTCTTATTTCTATTTCAGTTGTTTTACTGATCCTGGGCCTGGTAGGTTTTTGGCAGTATGGAAGCAGGGCTGACGTAAAAATAGTTGATATGCATGCTTCTTCTTTCGGAGCCGGCGATTTGGGGCAACTGGATATAATGCTTCAGAACAATGGTTCAAAGCCAGTTGATGTATGGCTTGATATTGAGAATGCTTTCGTAGACGAAAACAGGATGAGCTATTCAACTTCAAGGCTGATAATTTCCAATAATTCCACAAGTCCATGGGATGAAGGATCAGTTTCTCTTCAGAAGCCGATTAATCTTCTTCCCGGAAATAACTCATTTAGAGTATGGCTTGGGTATAAGCTTCCAGGGGAGTATCCTGTAAAGGTTAGGGTCGTTGAGAACAGCAGGCTTCTGGATGAAGAAACCTATCCTGTAAATATCCCGTTTCCAGAAATTCACCTTAAGCTGGAATACGAAATGGAAAGCAAAAACACTTCTGACGTTTACAGGATCTATGGCTATCTTATCAACAAAGGGCTGAGCGCTGCAATGAACGTGTCAACAAACCTTACAGTAACAAACGAGAGAACCGGAGAACTGGTGCTTACATCTTCCGAGCTTTATGATGTGGGAGAAAAAGATAAACTTCCTTTGTGGACCTGGCCCGACTATCCTTATGCAATTGTGGAAATTGCACATAATAAATCTTCTGGAAAATCCTACATGCCTGTCCAGAACGTGGTGATAGGAAGCAACGAGGACCGCTTCAAGGTTAATGTAACGGCTAGATGGCAGAACCAGGTGGCTTTTGCTGAATTATTGATCCCTCCCAGGGAGGAGACCAGGTAATGCATATGAAAAAGCGAAGTAAATTTTGGAGCAGCAAGTACACAAAACTTTTGCTTCTCTTAATTTTGCTTTCCAGTATATGTTCTGGATGTCTTGGCCAGGACCCACTTGAAGCCAGAGCAGAGAAATTAGTTGGAAGTCTAGGGGATGAAAATAAGGATATTGCTTATGCTTCGACTTATGCACTTATCGATATTGGGGAACCTGCAGTTGCACCCCTTATTGAAGCTTTAAAAGATGAAAATCCACAGGTACGTAGTTTTGCTGCTCTCGCCCTTGGAGAAATAAGAGATAAAAAAGCTGTTGAACCTCTGATAGAAATCCTCAATGATCTTTCTCCTGAGGTTCGTATGAATGCAGCTTATTCACTTGGGGAAATTGGAGACGTAAAGGCTGTTGAGCCCCTTCTTAAACTATTAAAGGACGAAAACGGGGAAGTAGTTCGCTTTACAGTGATTGCACTTGGATTATTGAAAGACCCCAGGGCAACTGAGCCTATTTGTGAGGTTACAGATCGTGATGATGCCAGGATACGCCATGAGGATAATACCGATATAGGCCAGGAAGCTGTATATGCTCTTGGAGAAATCGGAGATCCGGGTTGTATAGATACTCTTCTGGATCTGTTGGATGATAAAGAGCTCGGATATTCGGCGGCCAATACTCTTGGAAACTTTAAAAGTGAAGATATATTTGAAAAAGTAACTAAAAAGATGCAGAGCAGTAACCCCACAGTCCGGACTAATGCCATAGCTGTGTTTGAATCTAACCGGGACCCTGCTGCCGTTCCTCTATTGATTAAAATGCTGAGTGATAAGGTTCCAGAGGTCCGAAAGGAAGCTGCTCTTACACTGAGTTTTTTTAAAGAGCCTAAACAGGTTGCACAGAGCGAGCAGCCTCTAATTAATGCTCTTGGAGACAGTAAATCCGAGGTGCAGGAAGAAGCTGCCCGTTCTCTCGGACGGATAGGAGCTAAGGAAGCGATACCTTCTCTTGAAGAGCTCCTCCAGGCTAAGAACAAGAATCTTCAGGTTGCTGCCGTTAAGGCTTTGGGAGATATTGGAGATCCTGAGGCTGTAGACGCTCTTACTGCCACCCTTGAAGATGAAGACTGGTTAGTAAGAGAAAGTACTGTGAATTCTCTGGTAGAAATCGGAGACTCTCGAGCGGTTAATCCTTTGATCTCTTTACTTGGGGATGAAAACTATAGAGTGAGGAAAAGTGCTGCAGAAGGACTTGGAAAATTTGGAGATAGGAAAGCTGTTGAACCTCTCCTCAAGGCTCTTGAGACCGAAAGAGAAAAAGAAGTCAGGATTTCGGAGGTTCAAGCTCTTGGGGTACTGGGAGGACAACAAGCGATGGAAGGCTTGAACCGGATCAGCACGGACTCAGATGAATACAGGTTTGTAAGGACTGCTGCAGAGGAGGCACTGGAAAAACTCAGGAAAGGAGAGATAGGAAATATCTCTTCTCCTTCTTAAACAGTCAATCTGGACTGCAAAATTAACATTTTTATTAGTCTAGCAATAATTGCGAAAACTTGGGAGTCTGGAAAGAGCCCTTATATTTTCCAGGTTTTTGATCGACAGTGACAACTGTTAGCGGAAGCTATGCTAGATTTTTCAATATTTGAAAAAATGAAGTGAAAAGTGAAGTATTTAGAAAGTATCTGCAAAAATAAGGAGGAAAAATAACAAATGAAGAAACATACAACAATTTTATTGGCTGCTTTTATTGTCTTAATTGCGTTTGCAGCAGACACTGCGAGTGCAGCAGATAATGCTAGCAGTAATAACAGTACTTACAATGTTGTCTATGAGAATTATAAGTGCGAGAGTTGGTCTGATGAACAATACCCTTTAATCGATCTGTTTGGAGATAAATATGTTCCGCTGTTCAATGATATCGAAAACATACGGAACTCGTATGTTAACAAGCTTGCCAGGCTCGTTCTTGATAGCAACGAAACTTACACCCTCGAACCTAAAGAAAAACTAGATCTTGGCTATGGATACGTTCTTGAAGCCAAAAAGATTGATATTGACAATGAAACGGTTTGGCTCGGACTTACCAGAGACGGACAATGTGTTGCAGAGAAGAATTTCTCAGTAAATACTGATGAAGACAACAAGACATGGAATATTACCCTTGACAATATTCAGGGTGAGAACAATATTGTTGTTATGAAAGTTCACGTCAAACAGTTATTCGTGGGTACAGAAAAAAGTATTGTTTGGATCGACGGAATTTGGCTTATTGACTATGCAGACGCCAAAACATTGGCAAACCCAACATCGGGAAATCCAAATCTTAACGTTACATCTCTTGATAAAATACTCAATCTCGAAAAGGGGGTCGTAACAACCTCAACAGCATGGAGTCCTGACGGGCGATATTTACTTATAACCTGTTCCAAATGGGTTCCTCCTTCAAAGAATATTGTTAAACATTACCTCTTAGACATGAATTCTCATACTTTTGGGGAGATCAATTATGGAATTAGTGAGTCAGACACGAATGGCATATTGGGTGCAAAGTGGATACCTTCTGAAGACAAGATCTATTTTGGAGTTTCAAGGGTTGACCGAACAAGTTCTGGTTATTGTTTTGTTATTTGCAATCCTGATGGTACGAATTTGAAGTGTGTAGGAACCAATTATACCGATCTTTCAGCCGTAATGAAAAATATTGGGGATATTGGTTTTCAGAGGAATCTCAATTGGAATCCCGATTTCAGTAAAATTGTATTTGAATGGCAAAAACCCGGAGACGCTTCTACTGGAGTATATATAGCAGATAGAAACGGGACAAATACTCGTGAACTTTCTTCAGCCACATATCCACAGCCTGTCTGGTATGACTCTAACAAAATATTTATTGTTAAGGATGACGGAAATGTGGAGCTTATCAATGAGAATGGTGATTTGGTTCAGACTTTCCAGCCTGAGAATAAAGATGAAAAATATTGGGAATTTTCGCTCAGCCCTGACAGGAAAAAAATACTCTTAGTTTCAGGGTTACCAGGTAGTTTCGATTTACAGACTTATATCTCCAATACCGATGGTTCGAATTTAAAAGGAAACGTTTCTTATTACGATGGAACCGATGAACGCATCTTGACAAAAGAGTACTGGCAGCCAGACGGTTCACTTCTTCTGGTAAACCAGAATGATAATCTCTATCTTGTAGAGGGAGACGAAAATAAAAAGTCTCTTTTGTATAAAGGTAATGCCAGCGAACCTCAATGGTTCCCTGATGGGAAGAAAATATTATTCGTTGAAGATAAAAATAAACTATACTCAATCGATGTAAATGGAACCGACCTGACTTTTATAACTAGTCTCGGACTTACGTCTTCCTATTTCTGGGATTTATTCTGGGATCCCCTCGACAAAGCTAAACAATTTTCGATAAGTCCGTCTGGGAATGTGATAGTATTCACATCTGCCCTTTATCCCGATACCGGAAAAATCATTGAAAATGAGCCCGGCCCTTCAAAATGTCAAAACATTGCAGCTTCTTTATTCATTGTCAACTCTAACGGTTCTAATCTCACTCAGATAACGCCTACAATAAAAGGTAGACACGACATCTTAAGAGAATGGGGCCCCAATGGAGAACGGCTTACTATAGGGTCTATTATATTTTCTTCTGATAGTTCCTGGGATTATAAAGAAAATTCTCTTGTAGAATTAAGTGCGACGAATTCCTGTTCTATCTGGAAAAATATGCCTGTGAAGGAAATTATAGGAGGTGAAGACGTAAATAGTGTTGATAAAGTCAAGAATATCAAATCCAGCTCCATAAACACCTCACAGGTTACTGAGTATAAAGAAAAAGCAAGAAGTTTCCTTGCTTTTTTCTTACATTTTTTTACCTGTACCGAATGAACCAACAAGTGGTATCTTTCTCCAGAGCATAGACAATAGGGATCTTACAACAAATTTGAACCGGAGCAAAAGAATAACTTTTTTCTATTATTACCTGTGAGGATTTTCAGGAGGATTACTCAACTATAATCTTCAACAAGTTTGATAGCATCTTCCGGGCAAGCTTCAACACACTGGTTACATTCTATACAATTTTCCGGGCGGGCTACTACGGCTCTTTTTACCCGATCTATTTCTTCAATATCAAAAACTTCTGCAGGGCAAACCTCGTAGCAGGCAAGAGCCCCAGTACATTCCTTATAGTCGATTACTGGATGCATTTTTTCCTCACATTATTAATTTTTCTATGCTGTAAAGCTCAATCCACAATCCTAATAATATCAATAACGATTTTTGCCACTTCGATTTTTACTGAATTTCAACATTTACGGTTTCTGAGGTTTCCCTGTAGGGCACAATCACGAATAGTTTTCCATCACAATACCTTGCGACCGCTTTTTGAGGGACAACTCCGCAGCAGAATGCATATGTCCCGGCGTATTCAACCCTGGTTTCTTCTCTTTTTGCTCTAATGAAAAAGCCTTCCTCAACCATCTTTAATTCAATATTCTCTTTCTTTACTCCTGGCAGATTGATCTGAATTTCCAGATTTCCTTTGTCGTCAGAACACGAAAATACATCAGGCGACATTTTTACCATTGCCATAGTATCCCTCCCAAAGAATCTTTCCCCGGTAAACTATACAATAATTAAAATTATTTCAATATTCTGAATTTTGTATAAGGCGTTAAGGCATAGGCATCTATTTTCCGGATATTCATTACAACTTTAGATGCTAGATTAGATGCTGCGGCATTAGATAGTATTCTCTGGCCGCTTTGCTCAGATTCTTGTCCCTAACCGCCACACAAACCCCAATTATAGAGTAAGGATCTCGATATTTATAATTTGTGAATCGATATATTAGTTCACAAACTATGTTCTAATTTCTGAAGAACGAAATTACCAAGCAGGATTATAATTTTTGGGTCAAGCAGAAGTGTCAAGCAGAATTATCTGGAGAAGTAGGAAGGGTTTACAAGCACTCAATCTCATTTATCCTGGGCTTTCGGTTCTCAGGTGAGTGGCAGCATTTAGCACATATAATTGTATATTTATTATAATCATTTAATTAATCATTATGTTTTAATCCAACTAACTATTTTTAAAATTTGAATATGAAACATATTTATTCTCAGGCTCTAAGTTCTTTAAAAAATTATTTGTACCAATTATTTTTCACCCTTAACGATATTTATTATAATAAAAAGTCTTAAATTCAATTCAATTATATAATTAGTTTAAATTAAAATCCTCTTTTTCTGTGAATGGTTCAACAATTAGTAACAATAAGGCATTTTGCCACCAAAGAGATGGGGTCATAAGGAAAAATGAGAGCGAAGAAGGAGCAGTCTCAGGCAATAGACTCTAATCCTGTGCTCAGTATTGGAAAGGATGGTACTGTTATCTACTCAAATGAGGCTGGTGAGCCCTTATTAAATGAATGGGGAGTTGAAGTTGGTGAAAGATTGCCATCCTATATTGGAGATATTATACAGAGGGTAATTTCCTCAAATAGCCCGGAAAAAATGGAAGTTAAAATGGGAAAAAAGGTATACTTGGTTGTATTTCATCCCTCACCCGAACAAGAATGCGTTAACATCTCTGGATTCGATATAAGTGACCATATAAAGCTTGAAGGAGAACTTCAAGAAAGTGAAGCTCGAGAGACAACGAACCTGGAACTTGTTGATATCATTGATGCCCCGGCGATTCAGTCTCTCATGGATAACTTCTATAAACTTGCTCACATTCCCATGAGCCTGGACGATCTCAAAGGCAACGTTCTGGTAGGCGTAGGATGGCAAGACATCTGCACGAAATTCCATAGGGTTCATCCCGAAACCTGCAAGTACTGCATGGAAAGTGACACAAAGCTATCTGCTGCTGTTTCTCCGGGAGAGTTTAAGCTGTACAAATGCAAGAACAACATGTGGGACATAGCAACCCCCATTATAGTGAGCGGTCAGCATGTCGGCAATATCTTCTCAGGTCAATTCTTTTTTGAAGATGAGCCTCTAGACTATGAACTTTTCCGATCCCAGGCTAGAAAATACAGCTTCAATGAAGAAGAGTACATAGCAGCGCTTGAAAAAGTTCCACGGCTAAGTAGGGAAGAAGTGAATACAGGCATGGCCTTCTTTATAACTTTTGCCAACATGATCTCTCAGTTAGGCTACAGCAATCTCAAGCTTGCCCAGTCGCTGGCGGAACGTGAGTCTCTGGTGGACGCACTGCGGGAGAGTAGTGAGAGACTTCGGCAGGCACAGCAGGTGGCCCGCATAGGCACGTTCGAGTGGAACATCCAGACGGGTGTGAATACATGGACATCAGAATTGGAAGCGATGTACGGCCGGCCGCTCGGAGGGTTCCTAGGGACGGAGGAAGCCTGGGAGCTGTTTTTATATCCTGAAGATCGACCAGAGATTATCCGGCAAGTAAACGATGCTATAGAGAAAGGCATTTTCGAGGGTGAGTGGCGTGTGGTGTGGCCTGACGGCTCGATACACTGGCTCTACGGGAGAGCATTCGTTTTCAAGAACGAGTCGGGTAAGCCCCTGAAGCTAATTGGGATTAATATTGATATTACCGAGCGCAAGCAAGAAGAGCACCGGATTCACAGATACAACCACATTCTTGAAGGAATCAACTGTATCTTCAGCAATGTGGTGCAGGCAAAAACAGAAGAAGAACTGGGGGAAGCATGTCTATCTGTAGCCATAAAAGTGACCGGCAGCGAGTTTGGTTTCATTATTGAAATGGGCGCTGACGGGCTACTACACGATGTTGCAAAAAGCAAGCTGGCGTGGGAACAGTGCCATATGTACGACAAGACAGGAAATCTTAGTCTTCCGCACGATTATGTTGTCCATGGTTTGTATGGCAGTGTCATAATTCACGAAAAAAGCTTCTTTACCAACGACCCACAGTCACACCCAGACAGTAAAGGCTTGCCGGAAGGACATCCGCCAATCACCTCATTTCTCTGTGTGCCGCTGATTTTATACGGAAAAACAATAGGTTCAATTGCTGTAGCAAACCGTGAAGGTGGCTATAACTGCGAGCAACAGGAAGATCTCGAAGCTATCGCGCCAGCAGTGACGCAAGTTTTGCAGAGGAGAAAGGTTGAACAGGAACGCAGACTGGCTGAGCAAGAATTAAAGGCGAGCGAGTTGCGGTTTAAGGCATTAGTGCAGGATCTAGAATCCGGTGTGTTTCTCATTGATGGTGAAGGTAAATTTACAATATATAATCCCGCATTTCTGCAAATTTTCAGTGTCTCCGAACAAGAGCTTGAGCATATGAAGATTCAAGATTTTAGCTGGGATACATGGAATGTCGTCGATAAGGATGGTAATGCCCTGCATTTTGAGTCTCACCCGGTACAGTACGCTAGGATTAATCGCAAGCCTGTAAAGAATCAGGTCATCGGCATACGTCGTTATTCGCACGAAGATTGGGTATGGACGCTTGCTAGTGCCGAACCGCTGCTAAATCCCGATGGTAGTATTAACATTATAATTTGCACTTTCACAGACATTACACAACTCAAGAATGCAGAAGATGCCCTTAAAATAGCAAATGAAACATTGGAAGAAAAAGTTAAAGAACGTACTGTAGAGCTTGAAAAAGCTTACAGCACATTGAAAGAAAAAGAAGAACTTCTTTCTGATGCTCAAGAAATGGCTCATATTGGAAATTGGGAGCAGAACTTTGTAACTGGTAAATTACATTGGTCTGATGAAATGTATCGGATTTTTGGACTTAAGCCTCAAGAGTTTAAAGTAAATTATGGCTTATTTTTAAGTCACTTACATCCGGATGATCAATATCATGTCGATAATGCCGTTAAGGGAGCTTTAAGCGGAAAACCCTTTAGTATTGGTCATAGAATAATTCTAGCCAATGGAGAAGAGCGTATAGCCTATTCTAAAGGTGATACTGTTTTCGATAAGGAAAATAATCCTGTCCGGTTTAGAGGGACAACGCAAGATATAACAGACCTTAGAACCGTTGAAGAGAGAATTAAGACCTTGGCGAATATTGTGGAATCGTCACTAGACGCTATAGGGACTTTATCACTTGAGGGCAATATTACCAGCTGGAATAAAGGAGCAGAGCAGATTTATGGTTACTCCACGGAAGAAATTCTTGGAAAGCTGCATCCATTATGGCTCCATCCAATTTGGATAAAGAAACAAAAAAATTAACTGAAATGGTTATAAAAGGAGAAAAGGTCCAACGTTATGAGACTTTAAGGTTAAGAAAGGACGGTATGGCAATACATGTTTCAATCACCCTTTCTCCAGTTTTTGGTTCCTATGGAAAGCTAACTGCTATTTCGTTCATTTCTAGAGATATAACTGAACGCAAAAAAACCGAAAAAACCCTCAGGAATTTCGAAATTGCCCGTAAGAAGGAGTTACATCATAGAATTAAGAACAATCTTCAGGTGATCTCATCTCTTCTGGATCTTCAGGCTGATTTGTTTAAAGGCAGAAAGACTATCACAGATTCAGAAGTGTTGAAAGCTTTCAAAGAAAGCATTGACAGAGTTCTGTCTATCGCTCTTATACATGAAGAATTATACAAAGGTAAAAATATTGATTTGCTTAACTTTTCACAATACATAAAAGAATTAGCTAATAATTTACTCCTAACATACAGTCTCAAGACCGATGTTAGTTTAAGTTTCGATTTGGAAGAGAATATTTTCTTAGATATGGATACCGCTATTCCACTAGGGATAGCTATCAATGAAATTGTTTCAAACTCCTTTAAATATGCATTTTCCGGCAGGGACAAAGGAGAAATAAGAATTAAGCTCCACAAAGAAGAAAACAGAGAAAGCAAGAGTGAGAAATTTGCAAGTACTGCTTATGTTCTATCCGTCTCCGATAACGGCATCGGTATGCCTGAAGACCTTAGCATTGAAGACCTTGATAGTCTGGGACTCCAGCTGGTAACTTCTCTTGTTGACCAGTTAGATGGAGAACTTCAACTGAAAAAGGACAATGGGGCAGAATTCACTATAAAGTTCAATGTAACAGAAAAGGATAATCAGGCATCAGCGTCAGTCTCCCAACTTCAATTAGTTGACAATGATTAATCCATTTGTATTCGGTTAAGAGATTAAGAGCCTATCCGAAAAGTCAAGAACAGTATATTTGCAGTTAGAATGATCCATTCTCCTTGTATCCACTCCTGTTATTTCCAGAGATCCCTGTTTTTATCGATAAAAGCATTTTGGGTTTCTATCTTTGAGGCAGTGTAAATCAGGGCTGCAGGGTGATAAAGTTTCAGGATTATTCTTCCTTCGTGTTCTACAGGGACTCCCCATTCGAGTTTTCTTCCGGGGCAAAAGGACTTCTCGGCTGTATTACCAAGAAGGATTATAATTTTTGGGTCAAGCAGAATTATTTGGGAAAGCAGGAACGGTTTGCAGCACTCAATCTCATTTGTACTAGGTCTTCTGTTTTCGGGCGGGCGGCATTTGACCGTATTTGTTACCATCCAATCTTCTTCAGAAAGCCTCATATATTCTATCATCTTGTCGAGCTTTTTTCCCGCTCTTCCATAGAATGGAATCCCAGTTTTGTTTTCACTTTCTCCCGGTGCTTCTCCTATAAAGAAAACTTTCGGATTACAGGAGCCTTTTCCTATAACTCTCAGGATTGCACTTTTATGGAGCGGGCAGCGCGTGCATTTGATTATCTCCTTTGCAACAGTCTCATATCCAGCTTCCACCATCATTTTTATTCTTTCTTCAAAATCTCTACGGTTATCTTTCTCATATGTCATCGTTTTCTACTTCCTCTAATATTCTTTCTGTAATCCGACATC
>DASXVB010000252.1:0-12684 GCA_036504475.1 Methanosarcina sp. | reverse complement strand
ATTTTATTGATTATGATTTCATTTTTATGAATGTGCTCTAAAAATTTCAGTATTGTAAAATCCTGAAGTAAAATTTGTTCATAGTCCCAATTAACAGATTTTGTGATTTTTTTTCTTTCTATTATGTTTTGAAAATTACAGATCTCAAAAATGTTGTTTTCCTTTAAAATCCAGAAAGAGAAACAGGATAGTTTATCGCCGCTTACCTGCGTTTGAGTTTGATGAGCTTCTAGAAAAGGTAGAAGAATGACATATAAAGTATCCTTAATTCCTCAGATGTGCAATTATATATGAAGGTTGTCACGAAAAAATATTTTTTGTAAAAAGGTTTATCAAAAAAATCCGATATGAAAATGTATGCGTGTTCAAAGGCAAGCATGTATAAAATAGAGAAATTAAAAACTGAAGACTAGGAATAAATACAAACAATAAAACCTTAAGGCTATTACGAATAATAGGACCGGACAACTATGAAGATACTAGCTATTTCTGATCCCCACGGGGACTATTCGAAGATAGAGGAAATGATTGAAAAGGCAGGGGATTTTGACCTTGTAGTTATTGTCGGGGACATTACCAATTTCGGACCAGATGAAAAGGTCGAAGAATTGATGGAAATGTTTGACAGACCTGTACTTGCGATTCCTGGTAATTGTGATCAGAGGAGTATTTTAAAAGCCCTTGACGCTTCTAAGGCTACAAACCTGCACGGTAAATTCAAACAGATAGGAAATATCAGGTTTATAGGGCTAGGCGGCTCGAATCCCACCCCTTTTAATTCTCCCTTTGAGTTATCCGAAGAAGAAATTGAAAAGACCCTCGAAGGAATGGTCTGCTCTGCCGAAAATAACGATGACTGTGGTATCATAGTACTCCTTACACATGCCCCTCCACATGGTGCAAGGGATGAACTTCCTTTTGGGCATGTGGGCAGTAAGGCTATCCAGAAATTCGTTGATAGAGTTGACCTGATAGTCTGTGGGCACATCCACGAGGCAAAAGGCCTGGAACAGGTCGGAAAAACTGTGGTGGTAAACCCGGGAGAAGCCTCTAAAGGTTCCTGCACTCTGATAACTATAGAAGAAAAAGAGGAAGATAGACCTATTGAAGTTGAATTTGTAGAAGTATAATTATCAGATCTAATAATAGTAAAACTTCAACTTATAATCAGCTCCAATCAAATTTGCCAAATTCTGTCAAGTGTAAGAGTTGCCTCTAAGAAACAACTATGGAGTTTGTCAAGTTTAAGAGCTGTATTTAAGAGATTTTCTCAGGTTCAGAAGTTTTATGTAAGGAGTCCTATAGATTAGAGAACACTTCAAAGAATATTGTACAGGCTTTCAATTACTATAAATTATTTTTAGGGGCTAAATTCATTACCAGGGACATCCTTACTATATAATTATATTTCGTTTTAGTCCCCCCTTTACTTTATCTTACAAAAATGATAATAATATTCAAAATAATTCATGTTATTACTTACAGTTATTCACTTTACTACTCACAATTATTGACTTGCTTTCGTTATTTTATGACGGAAAAACAAAACTTGAGCATGATGAAAAGAGCGTTTTGAGGGACGCGAATAACATTGCTAAGTGACAGATGCCTGAACAAGTAGGCAGATAGAATGCTTAAACAATTTAAGAAAACGTTACATAAAAAGATCTTAGAACTTGACTCTGGACTTAATAGACCGAAAAATGATAGAGGTTAAACTACGGGCACCATTGAAGATTTCGGTTTCGATCCAGTTTTTCTGGATTTTATGACAAAGCTGGCCATAGCCTTTCTGATAGGAATAATGGTAGGTATAGAAAGGGAGCAGAGGGGCATCGAGCACGAAATTTTTGCAGGTGTGAGAACTTACAGTATAACCTGTATAACAGGTATGTTAACTGCTCTTGTAAGCGGTGCAACAGGACAGGGTTTTGTCTACGTAGCTACGCTCTTTTTTGGAGCAATCTGTGCCATAATCACCTATGCCAAAATATTTCTCTTCAAACGGATCGGAGTAACCAGTCCTATAAGTCTTTTTTTCATTTTTGTTATGGGAATCCTTGTGGGCTATAACTATGGCCTGTATGCTATTATCTCTTCAATAGTTGTGGCTTTTCTTCTGATCCAGAAAAAGCCTCTTCATCAATTTGCAGGAAACCTGACAAAAGAGGAACTTTACAATGCAGTACAGTTTCTTGCCGTAGCTTTTATACTTTATCCAGTGATGCCGGAAAAAGAATTATTCGGGGTCATAAACCTGAGGTATGCAATCCTTATTGTAATTCTTGTTTCACTTATTAGTTTTTTAAGCTATGTGCTCCTTAGAAAGTTTGGCACAAGGCGCGGGATATGTTATTCAGGTTTTGTGGGCGGCTTTGTAAACAGTGAAGCCACAACAGCTGCACTTGCAGGCCTTTCTAAACGAGCAGAGGAAATGGTCGATCCTGTGCTAACAGGAATCCTTCTCTGCAATATCTCAATGCTCATCCGGAATCTCGTATTAGCCTTGATCGTTGACCCTACTGGTAAGACAACTCTATTTATGTTTCCTCCTCAAGCTATAATTATTCTTGGTTCCATAATAATATTTCTTAAGTATAACAAGAAATTCTGTCCGATAGGAGGGGAAGAACTTAAAATTGAATCTCCCTTCTCGCTTGGTCAAGCGTTTAAGTTCGGGGCTGCTTTTATCATCATTCTTATAATAGGAAGCTTTGCCTATAAAATTGCAGGAACTGCAGGAATTTATGTAACTGCCCTGGGCGCCCTTGTTAGCAGTTCTGGAGTGATAGTTTCGGTAACCTTACTTGCCGTAGGTGGAAAAATTTCCTATGCGACTGCAGCAAACACTGCAGTGATTGCAAGTCTTATTAGTACACTTAACAAAATTATACTGTCAAAAATTTCTGGTTCTTCTAACCTTTTCTCTCTTGCAAAAAACGCTTTTGGGATAATTACTCTTATCGGAGCTCTTGCTTTGCTTTTGTGGAACAGTATATAAGAGAACTTTGACAATAGAGTTATAAAAAAATATTATTTTCATAAAAAGAGATCGAGTAATCTAATAGTTGTGCTCACTATCCAAAAATCTGTGTTTACAACCTTGTAATTATCACTCCATTACAGATATGTTTATATGGAGCAAAGTATTAAAAATACTTAATGAGTTATGATTGAACTAGTGAGATGTGTGGAGATAGGAATTTTAAAAGTTTTGAAAGAAGTACACTCGAAGGACAATTCGAAAGGAGTGAAAAGTATATTTATACGTACAGATCATTTTGAAAAAGAAAACTAAGATTCGAAGTTCTCTTTAAGAAAAGCTGCAATACTAAAAATACTAGAATAAAGACCAATAAAGATAAATAAAATCTAAAGGGTTAAGCTTCAAATTGAATGTCAGCTTAAAAGTGTAAAACCTCGATTTGAGGCATTAGTTTCCGAAAATATCACAATCGCAAGATGTGGGGAATAAAATGAAAACAAAAATAATTGTGCTGCTTCTTATATTTAGCACTATTTTACTCTCAGGATGCACAGGGAATGAACAGCCCTCATCAGAGAAAAATGCAACTCCTGAGGAAAACGTAACTCCTGAAGAAAACGCAACTACTGTGGAAAATACAACTGTTGTAGAAACACTGGAAGAAAACGCAACTACTGTAGAAAATAAAACAGCGGAAGGAAATATAACTTCTGAAAAAAGCAACGGAACCACAGAAAAGCTTACTATTTCAAGTCCTAAAATTCAGGAAACTCCTTATTTGGTAAGACTGAAGAATCACAAAGCAAGTTCCTCAGGTCTTGAGATCAAAAAGGGAGAATCGATTTCTTGGATAAATATGGAAGACAGTCCAAAAAGACTCTTAACCCTTGTGAGCGGAGAAAATCTCTTTGATAACAAAAGCCTTTCGTACAAGCGTGATTTCACCTACGCCTTCAACGAAACAGGAGATTATCATTTCACTGTTGTAGGCCAGCCTAGAATGGATGTTAATGTTAGTGTGGCTGAACCCTGAAAAATATATTATGAGAGTCAAAGAGTATAAAGTTAGGGAAAACTAGCTTAATCAAGTTTTTAAATAGTTTCACTACTCTAAAAAGAGTTTAAAAATAAGGGATAAGGATTTTCAGGAAAAACCGGTAAAATTCCTGGTAAATCTATTTTTTACATTTTTTAAATGAGGATTTCCGGGAAATACTTAAACTTTTATTTGCATCTCGTGGATCTATGGAATTTTACCACAATCGGTACAGGTAATTTTATTAATAGATCTTCCTTTTATGGAGTAGCTAAGGACTATATATCTCAAGTTGATTTTGGGTCAGGTGGATTTTCAAAAAGCTCCAAAACCTGTCTTGATGCAGGCTTATGCTGTAAACTGATGAGGCATTGATTTATCTGTTTTGTATACTATATAAAGTAACACTAATTTTAGTTTCTTGTTCTCTCATCCAAATCATTATTTATCACCCAGAATCTTCTGTGCCTATGCTTTCAAACTCCTGCTCAAAGGACTGTTATAAGAAGCGTTATTATTTATAAATGACTTATATTAAACTAGTATAAAATGGGAGATAAATAATAAGGGGAGGGATTGGCACAAAAAGAATAATTTTACTTCTTATAATTCTGTTAATATCAGTAACAATATTAAGATGCCTGAGTTTGGACGATGATAAGAAAGAAGACCACGAAGCAGATGACAGTTCAGGAGGCTCGCAAAGACCAAGAGAAATTAGAATACCTGAATAAGTACATGGAAAAACGTTGACTTCGAAGGAAACGGTAGCGTAAAAAGGGCTTGAAACACCGACAGAAACAGAAACGCAAGCAGAACTGTAGACACCGAAGGAGAAAGAATTTTCAGGATTCCAGAAAGAGCCTGAAACAAGACAAACAAAAGCAGGTATCGTAGAAAGAGAACAATCTGGGGCTTCACAGTCTGATGGAGCTACCACAATATTATACTTTGTAAGGCTTAAGTTTTATATAATTCCTTCAAGCTTGAAAACCAATACTGGAAGATACGGTTGTGTGGAAAAACAACCTGGAATCTAGTCCTAACCAGCAAGTAGTATCTTTTCAAGGATCAAAGGCTTGCGGAGATACCCTGAAGTATACGTTCAATGAACGAGGAAGCGACAATTTCAGTGCAAAAGGATATCGAAAAATAAGTATGACCATCACTGTAAAATAAGATCCCAAAGTATAGCAGCTTCAAATGGAATATAAAACTATAGTTGAAGGCACAACAAAGGTTTCAGTTCCAGTACCGCCAAAGGATGCAACCTTCCCTCCCTCGGCAGCTCCGGTTTTTTACAATCCAGAGATGGAACTAAACCGCGATATTAATGTTGCAGCTACGGCTGCATTTGTGGCAAGGCTTCTTTCGCGAAAAGAAATTCTCAGGGAGGAAGTTCGTTATGTGGACTCTTTCTCAGCGTCAGGGATAAGAGGGCTTCGGATTGCAGGTGAAGTAGGAATCCATGCGACTATGAACGACTGGAGTCCAGAAGCGTTCGAAATGATAAAAGAAAATATTAAAATTAACGGGCTTGAAGAAAGAACCCTAGCTACCCGCAAGAATGCAAATGTGTTACTTCACGAACAAAAATTCCATATCGTGGATATCGATCCTTTTGGAACCCCTTCACCCTTCCTGGACGCAGCATCGGCGTCGGTCCGCAATCTACTGTCGGTTACAGCAACTGATACAGCCCCCTTATGTGGGGCTCACCTGAAAGCTGGAATAAGGAAATATGCAGCCGTACCTCTTAATACGGAATATCACAGCGAAATGGGTCTTCGAGTCCTCCTAGGAGCCTGTGCTAGAGAGCTTGCAAAGTATGAAAAAGGAATGTTACCCCTGCTTTCCCATGTGACACGGCACTATGTTCGCGCCTATCTCGAGATTCTTCCCGGAACAAAGCATACCGATCGAACTCTGAAGTCAATGGGTTTCAGTATTCACTGCCCCACATGTGGATTTCGAGGGTCGGTATATGGACTTGCAGTACATATTGAAAAGGAATGCCCTATTTGCGGGGATATTACAAAAATTGCAGGGCCCCTCTGGCTTGGGCCATTTAGGGAACAGGTGTTCTGTGACGAAGTTATTTCCGAACTTGAAACGCATCCTTTAAACACAAAGGATAAAGCAAAAAAAATAATTACCTTCTGCAGAGATGAGTTAGATATCCCGATGTTCTATGATCAGCATGTGATCTGTAAAGAACTTGGAGCTTCTGCAACTGGAATAGAAATCTTGATAGAAGCTCTTAAAGCTCATGGATTTGAAGCTTCAAGAACCCATTTCAGCGGCACCTCTTTCCGAACTGATGCTCCTATAACAGTGATAAAGGAAATAATCAGGGTGCTTTCAGGGTGAATTCTAAGGTATAAATAGAATTGAAAAAACAGATTGGGAATTATCTCAATATTATAATAAACCATTGAAGGATAATTAAAAGGCTTTGACTAAGATCCAGAAGTAATCCGCTAGAAAAATTCCAATGTGATATATTATGTCCGATGAAAATGCAGAAAAGTTATTTTTACAGGAAAAACCCACTCGTGCACTGCTGTTTATAGGCTCGACGGGAAAGACCTATGCATCTGTTATTTCTAGAGAGATAGATTCCACCTTTGCCCATACAACAAGAATCCTCGCAAAAATGGAACAATGCGGACTTATTAGATTCACATTTGAGGGGCGGATAAAATTTGTCGAACTTACTGAATACGGAAGAGAAGTAGAAACTGCCCTCAAAGAGTTCAGGGATATAATCGCAGAAAAACCTCCAAGAGACCAGAAAGAAGAATCCCAAGCAGATACTGAAAGGGAAGAAACTGTAGACGATGACGGAGATAAAGAAACTGAACAGGCAGAAGAACTTGATCCTCTGAGTAGCGAAATTTTGGAGAGGATTAAAAAACTCAGGAATAAAATCGAAAGTATCCATAGGGACGCAATAGAGCTAGGAGATAGCAGAGATGCGATTTCCAGGAAACTGGGCCCTTACAGTCGAGATATTAGAAAACTTCAGAACCAGATAGAAAGGGCAGAAAGCCCCATTAATGAGATTGTTATTTCAGCTCTGGAAGAAAGCGAAGAACTTATGGAGTCTTACCTCAGGAGCTAAGGAATCATTCAGTTCCCGGTAAAACAAAGCAGAAGAGAAAATTGGTAGGAAAAATATGATAAAAGTTGTAACCCTCCAGCACATTTACGGGAAAAATAAGGAAAGAATGGCTGGGCTTTTGAAAACCCTGGTTGAGAACGAATTGAAAGACCTTGAGGTAAAGGTTGAAATCTCTATTACCCCTGAAAACTGGGCCGAGTTCACCCTTGAGGGCGGGGATGAAGAAGTATCTGCAAATGTGCTGGCCTCCAGATATGGAACACCTGCAGAAAAAGCTGAACCAGGAAGGGTGTATATTGGTTTTCTCCAGGCTTTCGGAGAGGAGGCTTTTCTGGTCAATATCGGTGTGCCTGTGAGGGTTGAAGCCGAGGAACTCAAGGCTCTAGGCAACGGAAAGCCAAAACAACTTGCCTCGAGATTTGGGCTTATACCCCATTTGCCGGCTGAAGTCGAGATTATTGAGGCTAATAAGAGCTTAAAAGCCCGCTTTACTAAAAAGCAACTTGATATATGGTGGAACTGGAAAAAAGCAGCTACAGATAGGGTAACTGTTAACGGAGCAACGCGTTCGGAAATCAAAAGTGCAATTAAAAAAACAGGCCATGGAAGGGATATTTACGAAATTGAGCGTCTGGGGTTGCTGGAACATGCAATCGTGTGCCGGGAGAAAACCGATGGGCCTGGTATAGTTGCAGCAATAGGACCTCGCCTGAAATCCGAAATGGGTGTCGTAGTCGGAGACGCTCGCTGACAGATGAACCCTAAATGAAAGTAGGCTGAAGTCTGAAAAACGACGACTTAAACAAATTTTATTACTAGTTGGTTTCGAGAATAAAGTGTAGCTCAAAGTTAAGAGTTATTAATAATAGTTTTTATGTAAGACTGTGAGTATAACAAAGGAATTTATATTGTTATCTTAAAAAGACAATGTTCGTGCCCTGTCCCATAACACTCGGTCTCGGTAACCCTGTAATCCTTCTCGAGCTTTCCGTTAAGAATTCCCTCAATAATACCTTCTCTTAAGGTGCAGAAAGGTTTTCCGATGACCGGCATCGATCTGGCTTTGAAATCGTCTTCAATCTGAAGAGCAGGAAGATCTACGAGTACGGAAACCCGGCATCTCCTGTGGAATTCGAAAAAAACTGCAATTTCCACCAGAAGCTTATCAGGGGTTTCGGATTCAAAAATAGAGGAAATAGATCTTCCGAGGTCGTTTCCGATGGTTTTTACAACCGGGGTATTATCAATACCATATGCTTCAAAGCCAAAATAAAGCGTTTGCAATAAGATTTCTGCAAAGCATGACCTATCTTTTCCACTGGCGGGAGCCTTTTCCAGTAAATTTCTGTAATGCTCGATAAAAGGTTCCTGAGAGCAGCCCATGTAGCGGGAAGTAAGAGAATAAATCTTTCGGCGGCGATCTCCGGGATCAAAATTTTCTTCCACAAGTTCACATGACCTGAGATTGTTGAGGTGTACGGAAATCGTTGATTTGGCTTTTGCTGTGGATTTTACTATTTCATCAAATGACTTGGATTCTTCTTTCAACAAATTAAGGATCTGGAGTTTAACAGGACTGTCTATCGCTATCAGTCCTTTTTGATTATAAAAAAATTCCGTTCTACTTTCAGGTTTTACCATAATATCTTTAGATAAGTTGCATTTACAGTATATAAATAGTTCGCACATCAACGAATGATGTCTTATTGTATATAATTAGAAATTTATAAAAATATTATATTTAAGAAAACGGATTTGGAAAGGGAAAATTAGATTTTGGAAAAGAAAGTTTGATTCGAGAAGAGAAATATTTGATTAGGAAGAGAGATTTATAGGTGGAAATGTATATAAGCTAATAAGATAACTCCAGCAAAGTATAAACAGCAAAGCTACCAAAGGCATCAAGTAAGGTGGCTGAAAACATTTAACAGAAACATTAAAAAGCATGGATACCTCAGACCTATCGGCTTGAAAACTTTTAAAAAAGTAAAGGGGAAGACACATGGGATTATTCAATAGAATGGAGACAGTATTCAAATCAAAAATGAATAAAGTGCTTAACAAAATGGAAGATCCACGGGAAACGCTGGACTATTCCTATGAGAAGCAGCTCGAACTGCTCCAGAACGTGAAGAGAGGAGTTGCAGAAGTTACAAGCTCAAAAAAACGCCTAGAACTCCAGCGTGCAAAACTGATGCAAAACATAGATAAGCTCGGAGGGCAGGCAAAAGATGCAATTGCGGCTAACAGAGAAGATCTTGCAAGGCTTGCCCTTGAAAGGAAAGCCGCTCTTGTTCAGCAGGTTGAAGGAATTGATCGGGAAATTGCAGAGCTTGAGACACAGCAAGAAAAGCTGGTAGAGTCGGAAAAGCGCCTTTCAACGAAAGTCGAGATTTTTAGGACCCGGAAAGAGTCTATTAAAGCTCAGTACTCAGCTGCTGAGGCCCAGGTGAAAATAAATGAATCCGTCACAGGGATAAGCGAAGAGATGGCAGATGTGGGCCTTGCGCTCGAAAGGGCCGAAAATAAAACCGAAGAGATGAAAGCGCGGGCTTCGGCAATTGACGAGCTTATGGAAGCTGGCACACTCGAAGATCTTACAGGCAACAAGGATGATATAGATCGAGAACTTACAAAAATCAGCACTCAGAGTAACGTAGAATCTGAACTTGCCAAGCTTAAGGCTGAAGCCGGAAAAGGACCTGAAAAAGCGAAAACCGGGGAAAATACTGAAGGAAGGAAGGAGGTCTAAGGTTTGATAATCAGGATTATGGGTGAAGGCCAATACAGGGCCCCTGAAGCTCTCTGTGATGAATTGAACCAGATTGATAACCTGATCGTTAAGCTGGTTGAGGAAGAGAAAGCCGAAGAATTCCGAAATGAACTTGCTAAATTAATCTTTAAAATAAAGGAAAAAGCAGAGCCGATTGAAGCGGAAGAGATCCTGAAATCTGACATTATCGTGCCTCCTGGAGATCTGAGCCTTGAGGAAGCAAAATCAGTGTTTAAAGGCTACGGAATCTTCAAGGATTAAAACGGTAACTTAAAAACAATTTTTCCGGCGCTGATCAGAAGAATTAGCAGGTCTTCTGGGCCTGCATTTCTCGAACAACTATTACTGGAACCTGGTTTCGGTCAAGCACAACCTTTGAGCCAGTTGATCACGCCGAAAATGCCGTTTTCGATCAAACCTTTTCTCAAAAGTTTTGTGATCAAGCTTTCCGCCGGAAAAGTTGCGGTCTTAAGCCTTTTTTGAAATAGGTTGTGCCGTTTTATCGAATAACCATTACTGAAATTTTTGAATGCCTTACTGGTGTTGTCGATGTTCGTAGGTTTCAATCCTTGTTTTAGTGGATCTTGCTAACGAATTTGATTTTAGTATCTTTGAGAAGAGCTTTTATAAGTTATTTCAATCCTTGTTTTAGTGGATCTTGCCCGCGAATTCTTTTTGAATTGCTAATAAAATCAAATCGTGTAAATCATTAGAGTTCAATTTGTGATAATTTACGAATTTTTGTAAATTCTGTATCGGCATAATTCCCCAATAAAAAATGAAATTTAAGGGACTGTTTCAGCAGTCAGGTCTTCTGTTTTAATCTGAAATTCGGATTTTTCTTTATAATGAACATAAAGGGCATAAATTAAATTACCTATAAAAAATGTCCACCAAGCTGTAAAAAGGGCAATAATGATATGTGCACCGAAACCGCCCCAACCTCCAGCTTTCTCCAGAATTGCAACATTGTCAGATTCAGTTTTAAGTGTCCAGCCTTCTACTTGCTTGTCTTCAATAGCTTGCCTGAATGCGTTTCTCGGAACTCTCTTAACATTTGTTGTAGTCATTATTTTCCACTTCCTGTTTTAATTTTATATCGATAAAAATAACATGCTTCGATTATACATAGCTTAATTTTCTTATTTTTGGATTAGTATAAGAAAAAAAGGTTAGGCTTCTACACTAACATTCTCCTTCTCATAACTTATTACCCTGGAAACAATCTTGGTGTGTTTCAATCCTTGTTTTAGTGGATCTTGCTCGCGAATTTGAAAATATACGTACGCCGTCTAGTGAGGAGAAGCAGGTTTCAATCCTTGTTTTAGTGGATCTTGCTCGCGAATAGAATAGTATTTCTAATATATAAATGTGTTTTATAATAGTTTCAATCCTTGTTTTAGTGGATCTTGCTCACGAATCAGAAACTCGAACTCTTGAACATGATGCAAAGTTACACTTATTTTCATCACTAGATTTTGGAACTGAGTCTTGTTACTATTTGTTTTAAAAAATTGAGGAGTAATTGAAAATAAAGAAAAAATTGAAAGTAAAATGAAGTAAAAATTAAAGAAAACTCTGAGATAAAGTTTTGATTTACAAACTTAATTTCCACTTACTTCAGCCAGCTTAATAACTTAGTTCAACAGTTTAATCATTTCTCTCCCAAAAGCGTGAAGATCATCGGGACTCCTTGAGGATACAAAATTACCGTCAATAACAACTTCTTTGTCCTCGTAAAGTGCTCCTGCAGCTATAATGTCATCTCTTATCCCTGGCCAACAGGTTGCTTTCCGGCCTTTTATAATACCTGCGGAAATAAGAACCTGAGGACCGTGGCAGATTGCAGCAACAGGTTTGTTTTCTTTGAAAAAGTGTCTTGCAATCTCAAGTGCACTCTCGTCAAGCCTCATTTTTTCAGGGCCTTTTCCCCCGGATATCACAAGAATCTGGTAATCTGCAGGATTTACATCTTTAAAGGCGATATCAACGTCGATCTCATATCCTTGTTTCCCTTTTATCGACCCTTTCTTCATTGAGGCTACATGCGTTGTAATTCCCTCTTCTTTCAAGCGGTGGTATGGATAGAAAAGTTCAAGATCTTCAAACCCATCAGCTCCGAACACAAGTGCTTTCATATACAACTCCCCCGAGCTTTAATGTTATGGTTTTAACCTTATGTTTTATTTTCTCGGATTTAACTTTCCGATTTAACTTTACAGAGTTGACTTTACAGAGTTAATTTTGCATACTTAATTTGCAGATGAAAGATTATTTTTGCAGTAGATATACCTTGTCTGATTTCGAAAATAAAATGGGTAAAAATAGGTAAATGCAGCCCTTTGTGACAGGTTTAAATTGCTTCAAGAGCCTGTTTGAGGTCTGCAATTATGTCTTCCCAATCTTCGATTCCTACCTAGAACCTAACAAGTCCATCAGTTATACCTACCTTCTTTCTTACCGCAGGCGGGACACATGCATGAGTTATCGACGCAGGATGCTCAATAAGGGTATCCGTAGCCTCAAGACTTACGGCGAGGGAACAGAGATTTACATTGTTCATAAGTCTTCGATCAGCTTCAATTCCACCCTTTATCTCAAAAGAAAGCATACCGCTGAATCCATTCATCTGCTTGCGTGCAAGTTCATACTGAGGATGGCTTGGAAGCCCAGGATATCTAATCCATTCTACTTCGGGGCGAGATTCAAGAAATTTTGCAACTTTAGTTGCATTTTCGGTACGTATTTACATCCGAATATGCAGG
>DASXVB010000251.1:0-7421 GCA_036504475.1 Methanosarcina sp. | reverse complement strand
TTACGAGCGTCAGCTCGTCGTCCCGTATGACTAGATTGTTGATAATGCTATTGGACAGGGTATGCCTCTTGTATATGTCCCACACTTCACGGATTTCCTCTCGTTCGAAAGGCTCAGGCATGCGAATTCCTCACAATCAAGCATCCAATTTTATACAGTGGCTCTAGCTCTCGGACGGTTCCTTTCCCGGATTATCGGAAGCACATCCCTCCTGCAATCATTAAATTGGTTCTGGTTATTGTCTCAGCGCTTAGCACCATCCCCCTTTGCGCGACGCTTATAATTTAACCTTAAATCACTAAACACGAGCTCCGAGTAAAAACTTATAAGACAATTATTATGGCATTTTTATTTAAATATTCGTGGCTTGCCTGATAACTGTTGGGTATTTAAATCACCAAGGAATTTTTTATTATACCACAAAAAGAGCTTCAGTCAACATTATAACTGAAGAGGTTTTGTATCAGGCTTCAAAAATAAGTAAAAAAGAGTTAATACAAGCTGATAGGGATTAATCCCCACTCAGCTCCATTCTCAAGCATTGATTTTGAATGCACTATAACAACCTAGTTTCATGTATAATATGACTCACGTTTTTATAATTTCTATGTTTTTCTTGTTTTTAATATACTTATTTCCATTGAATGGATCAATTGGAACACCTACAAGAGTAACGCCTACATCACATTTAGTAAATGTATTTTTAGTTACTTTATCAAAGGCTGGGGAGTTAACTTGAGATTCTGCGTAAAGTCCTTTTTTACATTGTGAAAATGTATTTCCAATAACGTCGTTAACTTTTGAATCTATTACACTAAGGCCAGTTCCACATTTTGTGAACGAGTTTGCGGATATTTTCTTAGTGTTAGTGTATCCAGCGAATTGTACTCCCTCTTGACATTGTAAAAACTTATTATCAGAGATTTCTTCAAAATATCCTTCAGAAGAAGACACACAGGTACCACAGTTAGTAAATGTATTCCCTGACAATTTCATTATTGATCCTAGTGGAACCTTTGCTGCTTCTTTACAATTTATGAATTTATTACCTGTAACTTTATCATAGCTACTTTCATAAGCGCGGATACCTGCGTTAGGACCTGTGAATTGATTGTTTATAACACTGATTCCACCCTTACGATGCATAAGAGTAATGTTGCAGTTTAAGAAATAATTGTTTCTCACTGTTGTAATAGGCACAGAAGAAGAAAGTGAATCGGTGAAGGTTATACCATATTTTGAGATCTTGAATCCATTAATATTCAAAGAATGAGTGAATTCAACATACTCCTCAGACTCAAAACCAAAACCATATACTGTAGGATATTTTGTACCATTTAATGAGATAGTTTTGTTATAAATTTTTACATTTTCCTTATAAGTTCCTGGAGCAACTCTAATAGTATCTCCATCTTTAGCAGCATCTACCGCTTTTTGAATCGTAGTATATTTCGCTTTAGGTCCTACATCAAGTGTCGCAGCTGAAGCTGTGCTTATCAAAAACAATAGCATTAAACAAAAAATTAGTATCCTTCTAATAATATATCCCCTTCTTTTTTTATGTGTAAATAATTCTAATGGAGTTAAACAATATTAAAATATCTTTTTTTGATTGCAAAAAATTGAAAAATATGTAAATTTATAAGGAAAAGTGAATCAGCAAAATTTAAAGGAAATAAGTTTTGAGTACTGTGTAGTCTAGGGGCTGACCTTCGGACTGGCTTCATAACTTACTGAAAATTATCCTGTCCCGTAGACGATACAGAAAGTAGAAAACTTCCCTCCACGCCCGCATGCTGCGAAGCGGCAGATATCGGGCGATCACTGACAAAAAAGAAAAGCTAAATGAAAAACTTTTATAAGTGTTTCTGATATCGAATGAGATAACTGTAAAAATAATCCTAGCGCTCATAATATTGCTCTACCTTTGATGATGAAAACTGATCATACAATAATTCAATATTTCAAGATTAGTAAAACACTTCCTAAAAATGAGTTAACTTCATTATCACAGGAACTAGCAAAAGTGGATTTTAAATAAATTGCAATATCATTCGAATTTCCAAGGTCATTTAGGTTGCAATATAAAAAGTTTAATATAAAAATATATAGGCAAGTTAAAAAACAACTAGAGAAAATTCAATAACCATGCAAGAATCTAACGATGATGCAACGCCAGCATATAGAGGCTATCGACTTCAAGCGTTGTATGCCCTTTTTCGTATACTTGATCAAGAAGGTTTCAACAACCTAGTTTTTCAACCAGAAAAATGGGAAGATCTTTCCATTCAAGATGAAAATGGCAATTTACTAGAAGTAATCCAAGTTAAAAGTAGCCCCCTTCTTGAGTTGTCCTCTTTCAAAGAATCTTTTTTCCAAAGAATCTATACATTAATTAAAAGACAAAACCCCCCTCAAATCATTATTGTTAGTTATGGTAAAGTAGGACGTGAATTTCGCCTAGCTATTTAACAAGATGGTCCTGAAAGGATAAGTGTATCTAAGAAAATAAAAAACAAATACGCGAAATTTATACAGTCAGAAGAAGATGCTAGAATAATCTTGGAGAACTTAAAATTAGAATTTTGTGATGAATGTGAATTAACTGAAAAAGTGTATATCCATCTTAAAAATGCTTTGGTTGGTGTTGATCCATATAATTCTTTCGATAATTTGAGTTATTGGTTATATGTTTGTTCAGAGAATAAATCCCTGATAACAAAAAGTGATATTATTAATAAGATTCAAAACATAGGAAAGTTTTTTTCTGAGCGAGCTGCTCATCATGAAGAATGGTTTAAGTCAATTAACCCAATAGATGACCGAGAAATCAATTGCGATGAAATAGGAAAATTACGTGAAGAATTTTATCAAGGTATCTCGGCAAAATATGTCCACATATTAGCTAATACAGACGTATTTAGACTCAATAAAATCAAAGAGATTAAGACTAAATTTGGCGAAAGTTCGGTAGTTATTATTCATGGAGCATCAGGCCAAGGAAAGACAACTTTGGTTTACCGTTACCTTCGTGAACATTTTCCTAATATGTGGCGATTTAAAATCGAATTAGTTCAGGATAGAAAACATGCACTTAGCATCGCAAGAGCAATTTTAGGTCATGCTGAAGCAATAGATTTTCCTGTTGTTGTTTATCTGGATGTTTCAGCTAAAGATAAAGATTGGCCGGACTTAATCAATCAATTGTCTACTCATCGTAATATTAAGATTCTTGTAACAATCCGTGAGGAAGACTACAAACGTGCAATAATCCAAGATTCTGAAGTTCAATTCAAGGATATTGATCTAACTTTTGATAAATCAGAAGCACAGGAGATATACAAATCACTTGAAAAGACTAAAATTCCACCTCAATTCTTGAATTTCGAAGATGCATGGAATATATTCGGCGGCGAAGGACCGCTTATGGAATTTATATATTTAGTAACTCAAGGAGAATCACTCCAAAAGAAATTAGAAGGGCAAGTCGCTCGCCTAAGTGACTATGAAATACAAGGAGTCATAGAGAATGGAGCAATAAAACTTCTTACACTAGTTTCTGTTGCTTCAGCTTATGGTGCTCAACTTAAAGTTAAACCATTAATAGATAGTCTAAAATTGGCAGTACCTAAAAGAACATTCGAGTTGTTTGAGAAAGAATATCTACTTAGGCTCAGCCATGATGGTTCTTTAGTGAAAGGATTACATCCAATAAGATCAGAAATATTGGCGGATTTATTAATAGATCCTACGATATCTCCGTGGTCAGAATATGCTATCAGTAGTTTACCCTTGATGAATGAAACAGACATTGAAAACTTCCTCTTGTATGCGTTTTCACGTCGCAAAAAAGATATTGAATCACTCTTAGTAGCGCTTAATACTTGGCATCCACTCCGTTGGGTTGTGATAGGAGGGATCACTAGAGCATTAATTTGGCTTGGGATACTGGAATATGTTGAAATGAATAAAGAGCTAATTCGTGACGCATTTGAAGATTCAAGAACTGGTTTTACGTTTTTACTAGACTCCGACATTTCGGATGCCATACCAGGTTTAGCAAACTCCACCTTAAACACTCTCTGTAGCTTAAGTCCAAATGATGAATTTCGCCAGAAGGTTCTTTCATATAGAACTCGTCAAACAGGCAAATCATATGTTTTTATGCGAGCTAAAGAATGGTTATCAAGCAGGACGGTTTGTCCTGCAATACCTCAGTGCGATGAAGACTGGTCTGGAATGGCTGAGGTGAGTTTTTGGGTGGGTTATTTTGGAGTACCTTGGTCATTTTCTGAGAGGATACCATGTTTAGAACTCGAAAAATCGATAGAGTATTTGCCTTTAGAAATTCTGGCAGATTTGATATTGGGATTGAACCACGGCTACGGGAAGGACTTTGCCACTTGGAGAATGTCAAACTGTTCCAGGATTATAAACCGTTTTAGAGAGGAAACTCTAACGGTTGACTTTCAGGATGACACGAGTAAAGTCACTGCACATTTTGTAATTGAAATTGAAAGACTAGTTGATTCAAAATATGACGACTATACTCTCAAAGAATCAAGCAATTACCTACACGATGAAGCAATGAGACGTATCAACTTATTAAGACGTATATTACCTGATCGAAATTTTTATGCTTGTAAGGGTTATGGTCACAAAATATGGAGCGATCAGATTCCATTTGATGACACACAGAAAATAGGAATTCCTATATCGCAACTTCCACCAAGATGGTTAACATCGATCAATTCAACATTCAGAGGACTTGCAGAACTACCTTATAGACCTAAAACTTGGGAGGAATATGCAGAATCTATACTTGAATTGAGAAAACAAACTCTAAAGGCACTAAAACATCTCGAAAACGGCTTAGAGAGTTACTTCAAGAAACTGAAACCAGATCAATTATTTGGTAAACTTGTTAATGTTGAACTATGGAATCGGCATAAACAAATGTTATCTAAGTCACCATTAATACCTTCATGTGCAGTTGATGAGTGGGGTTTTATCGACGAATCTAATGTATTACCAACAAAAAAACTTGTGACTATAAGAGGTTTAGCTCTTCAAAGGTACAAAATCTTTTTGATTTATTTTGGAGATTATATCCGAAATTTGTCAAATTTTTTTAATCAATCTTCCCATGCAATGATGTTAAATTCAATTCGTGGAAAATGTATAGTTAACGAATTAGAGAAACTCAGATCTGAACAGAAAGCTATAGAGAACGGATTCAAAACTAATTTCATCAGATTGTCCAGAATAAATTTATCTGAATATGTTAAAGTAATGCCATCATTTCAAAGGAATTTCAGGCAATTTTTTGGGCAGTTTTTTGAGTCATCAGTTTTAGATGATTTAGAAACTCAAGAGCTAACGACATTTCATAGTATCTGGTGTATGTGGTATTTCTTTATCATTAATCCAAATTTGACTCTTAGAAAGCCTAAAAAAGAGCTTGTAAAGACTGCAGATAAAATGATAAATGACATAAAGAAAATTATTCAAAAAGACTTGTCCAATATTTCTTCTGAGGATCTTCTTATATCTGTAGCCTCATATGATTTATTTTGGGGAGATAAACCAGCCATATGGATTTCAGTTGATGGCAAAAACGGAATAGACGTGTATAATTCTATAGAGAAAATTTTTCCCGAGATACTCAGATCAATCAACTGCTTTAAGGATAAAGAATTAGCAAAGCTTGTATTTGAAATCGAGTGGCCTCTGATAATTATATTGCCAAAAATACGAAATAAATGCTTGACAGATAAAGCTTGGATAATAAATTCGACTACTCTTTTATTTGGAACTGATGAAGGTAAATTAAGCTGGTGGAATTTTGCAATCCAACATACAATTCATAGAGACGCCTTAACTGAATTGAATATTGAAGTGTGGAACATACAGTTGCTAGAAGTCGCAAATATATTCTCTCAAAGTATAGGTAAGCTATCGATACAGCTTGCAAGTATTAAAGACTTAAAAAAACTTCCAGTCTTAGATGATCAAGGAGTTAATCAATTAAAGATCTATGCCAAAAAATTAATGGAAGATATTAAGCTGGAAACCCAAACAGCATTAAACTCCGCTGAAAAAATGAAGAATTTTATTAAGAACACCTCTTCTTCTAACTGTTTTATAGATCCAAATATGAATGATTTAGAGAAGGCCTTAACTGAAGTGATTAATTATATAACCTCGCTATCGAGTTCACTGTATGAAATAGAGTTAGAACTAAAAACTATATTTGAATGGGTAGACAAGTTCGATGGATGGAAAGCTTTCGAAATTTGTTCAATGAGCGTATACTTATTTTGGGTTTCAGATGTGATAAATGATTATGTTCAGTTTTCGATAACAGACAACGTTTTGGACTCAATACTAGATTGATAAAAAACTAAACTACTAAGAATTTAAAAATTCCTAATTTTCTTCGATTTTGCGTCTCTGTTTTTGCTTTTTTATCCAGTGACCGCCCGATATCTACTCACTTCATAAGCATGCGTGCTTGGAGAGAAGTTTTGAATGGAAATTCTAAAAACGTTTTTTAAAAGATAAAGCATAAATTAATAATATTGTAGTTTTATGTCATTTTTTAGGTATCTCAACTGTTTTAAATAAGAGAAGGAGGAAGCTGGAATGGCTGAATACTGTACATATGAAAAATATGTATTTAAAAAGAAGCTTGAAACTCTTAGAAATAAAAGTGGAAAGAGCACGGAATTAATTTCCCTTTACATTCCTTCTGATAAACAGATTTCAGATGTTACAAATCATTTGAGAGAAGAACATGAGCAGGCTTCAAACATTAAGTCTAAACTTACAAGCAATAACGTACAGGGAGCACTTGATTCTTTGTTGGCAAAGTTAAGATCCCTTAACAGAATACCGGAAAACGGAATAGTTTACTTTGCAGGAACTATCGGTATTGGAGCTAACAGAACAGGCATGATAACTGAAGTTCTTATTCCTCCTGAACCTGTTGTAGATTACATATATCACTGTGATTCCGTTTTTTATCTTGAGCCTCTTGAGGAAATGCTCAGAGAGTGCAGCACTTATGGGCTTATACTTCTTGATTTAAGAGAAGCTACTATCGGAATGCTTGTAGGTAGACAAACTGAGGTTATTAAGCATCTCCACTCTACTGTCCCTGGCAAACAAAGAAAGGGAGGGCAGAGCGCACATCGCTTTGAACAGCTCAGGCGCATTGCTATTCATGATTTCTACAAAAGAATAGGGGACGCTGCAAGTGAGGCATTCCTTGATCTAGAGCCAGATGAACTTAAAGGTATTCTTATAGGAGGGCATTCCCCAACTAAAGAAGAGTTCAATGAAGGTGAATTTCTACATTACGAGCTTCAGAAAAAGGTTCTTGGACTGTTTGATACAGAATATACGGACGAATCAGGTTT
>DASXVB010000250.1:0-4084 GCA_036504475.1 Methanosarcina sp. | reverse complement strand
GGGTATATAATGCTTATTTTGGATAATAGGTATGTATTTAGAGTTTCCCCAATTAAGGTACACTCTAAAAACCAATTTTTTAGATAAATAATCTATAATACTCTTTTAGATCAAGAAGAAAGCAAGATAAATACTTTATTGTTTTACAATTTATATTTATTTATAAATAAGGCATCTGATATCATTTTCATCCATACAAAATTCAATGTTAAAACTAAGGAAAAAACAACGTTTAATTTATCAATTAAAGTACATAAGTCCTTTAAACAGTAAATAGATCCTTTAATGAATGTACCTTAATTGGGGAAGGACTGACACTACATTTAATTGGGCAAATAAAGTTTAATATCCCTTAAAAAACTAGTCATTTTTCAAGGGGTCTATATTAATTATATTTATTAGTAGATAAAATGAATAAACAATTAATACTTTTTGGCAGTCATTAAATTATCATACCTTCTTTAGATAGTTATTTTGAATTATTACTCTATAAAACGTAATAATTCAGAAAGTTTGCCTAGTATTAGGACTGGATTAAAGCTAATGTACGTGAAAAATACCTGTGTGTCAGTACAAAGAAGTTGTAACCTCGTTCGGAGAACTGTTAAACATTTATTTATATGTTAGAAGTGTATTATCTAGGGGGTTTAATATTGTGTGCGACTAGTTTCGCAGTTAAACTAGATAAATTAAGCAAAGAGGTTAGCGACGTGCATAAGAACCATAAACCAAAAGAAGGAGCTGGCAAAGCAGCTAAGAAGACAAAAACGGAAGTCAAGAAAACTCCAGGGATAAATGAAAGTTTTGGCTCCAAGACTCGTTACATTCCTGGTTCCTGGAAAGGGATTAAACAGAATCCAAAGATTGAAAATATCAAGGACAGACAGCGTTACGTTCCCGGACTCTGGAATGGAAACGTAGATTTCTTAAAGATGGGAAAGACCAGTTATAAGCCAAAATATGTACCTGGATTCTGGAAAACAGGGAAGGAAAACCCAAAGATTGAGAAAATCAAGTACAAGCAGCGTTATATTCCTGGATTTTGGAAAGGGATAGTAGACAGCTCAAAGGTAGAAAGAACTAGCCACAGACCTCGTTATATACCTGGTTCATGGAAGAGTAAAAAAGAGAATCAGAAGATAGAGAAGATTAGATACGAGCAACATTATATTCCTGGATTATGGAAAGGAACTATAGAGACCAGGAAAATAAGTGAAATCAAATACAAGCAGCGTTATATTCCCGGGTTCTGGAAAGGAATAACCAAAACTCAGAAAATAAAGAAAACTGACTATAAGCAGCGTTATATTCCCGGATTATGGAAAGGGACAAAAGGGAATACAAAGATAGAAAAAATCAGACACAAGCAACGTTATATTCCTGGATTATGGAAAGGAACTATAGAGAAGGCTGGCTACATACCTCGTTATGTACCCGGTTCCTGGAAAGGAATAAAAGAAATTCCTAAGAGAGATGGAAAAACTAGTTATAAGCCGCGCTATATACCAGGATACTGGAAAGAGAATACCTTAAGTCTGAAAGGATTACGTACTTGAAAAGCAAATAAGCATTTTAATTGAAGAAACCAGTAAAAAGGTCAAGGCTAAAAATTAGTGGGGGTCTTTGGCCAAATCTGAAAAATGCATATATTTACTTTGTTTGATCGGATTAAGAGCCGTCATCCTGCATAAGATTTTACAGGAACCGACTCCCACGACCTAATTTTCACAACTTTTGATAATTATTCTCGTGTTTAGTCTTTCATTATTAACTTTTCTCGGCTTCTAATAAATAGCCTATCTTGGTTATAATAAATAGCAGATCTCAATAATTATCATTGGTTCTTGATTTAAACCCCTGTTTTTTAACGCAAGGATACGATTTGAATGTACGAATACTACGAGACATGCCTTAAAGTTTAACCTGTGCTAGTTTCCTGACAATGTTAAAGCTTTTTCAATGCTTGTTTTGCAGGAATAAAGCCTGAAACATATCCGCAATATGACGGATTTCCGTGAAGAAGTAAAAAAATTATACGTTTCCAGAGACTGCATTCTGCAGGCAGGTTTCCCAGTCTTCCGGATGGTCTATATTGTCGCACTGCCACTCAAATTCGCGCCTCGCAAGCCTGATAGTTGCGCGTGCCTTTTTGAGCGGAACAAGTTCTTTTCCGAAATCGTATATGCCACCAACTTCCAGACAGCTCACAATATCAATCATAAAGTTTTCCAGGCTTTCTGGCGGTATCGATTCGTTCCTTGCATGGATTTCTGTGCATTTTGCAAGATATTCTGCAAGTACTCTGATCAGTTTTGTGTCACGCATGAGTCTAACTCCTTGTCGATAAGTGGGACAATTCACCTCTTCACATTGGACTTTAGATTTGATGATCACAGCAATTGTGGTATTCATAAAAACGCAGATATATCCTCCTGAATTCAGCCTAGATACCTTCAATTCTAACTTCCAGGGATAATACTTCAAATAGCAATTAAAAATATGCATTTTCGAAGCTTAAAGTTTTCTAAATAATCGTATTTGAGAGAAACTATGAACCATTAGATGCTAGCCAAAAGTTTATAAGGTCACATAGGATGCCTTTTCTATTAGGGCAATTACAAAATATATTTTACAACTCTAGCCTTTTAATCAACTGCAATCTTAAACAAAATTCTTTGCTTCGCTATGTGTTTTGACGATTTGAAGGGAGTTAGATGCTAACTAAGAGGAAAATTTTTGCCAATAAGTCCGTACTTGGGTACATTTTTTAAATATTTGTATAAAAAAGAAAAATATCAGAAAGACAATTTGAACTTTTTGGCTTTATATTCCCTTTCTACCTTTCTTAAACAAGAAAATGTAAAGTATAGGTAAAATGCCTACAGTATTCAAAATGAGTATCGCGATAAACCAGTATTTCTGAGATTCTTTTGCTGCCTTCCATAGAGCTATACCCTTCCAGACAAGCTCCCACAGTATCAGAATTAAAATAAGGAACATATATTGTGGATTCGTTTGAAGCAATGAAAAAGAAGTATCTACCATTTTCTCCTCTATAATTTGTTACTTATAAGAATTATTATTTTAAAGTTAAATAACTTTGCAAGCATGAAAATTCAAATCAAGAAAATAAGCTCATGACGCGAAGAGTAAAACTTCGCCTTATGCCAGAAAGGAATAGTTAACTGAAATAAAATTTACGGCTTTTTAAAATTATAACTCCAATTTAAGTGAAAAAGATATATTTTTGGGGCAACTATTAATCATTTAATTTTTAGAAAAAAGAAAATAATCTTCAGTTTGATAGTGAGTTTAAGAGGATCTAAGAAAGAATAGAAAAAAAGAAGATAAAAGAAATAAGAAAAAGAAAAAAATTCAGAACAGATAGTTTTTGTAGAAAGTATGGGTTTTAAAGCAAAGCCATACAGTCATCAGTTCTTAGCTACACTGGGAATTTTCCCGGAACTCTCCAGATTCCTGTAAATGAACGCTGAAGAGTAAGCAAGCAGCATGAATGTAAAACCATCGAAGAAATTCATCTCGATAAATTTTAGAATCATACCTACGAAGAACGTAAGCTGTATAGCACACAGAACCACTCCGGTTACTGTGAACATTTTTTGACGACTACTATCACTACTGTCTGGATCATCGGATTCTTCTGACATTTTGTTTCAAACCTCGCAAATAAAGGTGCTAAGAGTGCTCTTTATTAGCTCGTTTTTATTTTGTCTTAATTCGTTTTTGTATTTTAGTCAATCAGGCCTTACTGTTGGCAGCGTTCAACCAGCTCAAAAACTGAATAAAGTTCCCCTCAAAAGCGTATATACTGGCCCTTATGGAGTTCTTAAAAATGAGACAAAAAGCTGAAAACTTCAATGGATGCATCTGAAGGTTCAGTTTTACATTGATCCTCTGGTGCAACATTATCTGAAAAAACACTCTCCGAATTAGAGACTTTTATACAGTATCCTTATTTCTTGGGGATGGTATATATAACTTATGATGGAGAGTAAGGTATTGTTGAACTTGTAATCGGTTTTCATTTTATGGCTTTGAAATATTTCATATTTCAGTACTATTT
>DASXVB010000249.1:0-4388 GCA_036504475.1 Methanosarcina sp. | reverse complement strand
ATACAGTTCAGGCTCAACACTCATTATAAACTCAACACGGTTTCCTTTCATTCTAGGCATATAGTCCCCCCTTGGACGTGACTAAGTCTAATATTACTATATACGTCAGGAAACTATATAAAACTTTCTACAGAGTATAATCTAAGATATATAAAAAGAGCAGTAAAGGTGGCATACAGCCGTTAGTGTTTTTTGAATTATGAGAGCTTGTTGACTTTGTTCAATTTTTACTTGAAACATTTTTTATTATGTCTTCAGTGAATATAAACATTTTGATTCTTGGCATTCCGAGGAAGGTCACTAATAATCCGGTTCCACGTCACTTCCATCGTCAGGTTTCAAAATAATCCGGTTTGGATGGATTTTTTGAACAAGTTTAGTTCCGACTTTATAGCCCTCTTGCGTGCCACGCATTTCCCTGTACAGCGAATCTATCTCGTTACGTAGGGCGTTTAATTCCGCACGGTCAATGTTTCCGCGTTCGACTTCGTTTTTCAAAGCAGTTATTTCTTGCCTTTCTACAACGTGTTTTGCCGTTTCAGCCCTCAAAATGTCGTTTTCTGATTTAATAGCTTGGTATTCAGGACTTTCTGATAAATCGAGCTCTTTTTGAACTGTTAAATAAGGAACAAACTTCTTATAGATCTCTTTTAATTTTTCAGGAGAAGCTCTAAAATATGCAGATCGTGTGTCATCTAAGGTATGCCCCATTGTATATTCTATGAACCAAGCTTGGCATCCTGCATTGTATAAAGTACTGTTATAAAATTTTCTAATATTGTGGCTTCGAATGAGGTTCCAGTCACCGTATGGTGTATTTTTCTGTGCTTTTTCTGAAATACCCCGATATACTTTCATAAATGCATCTGTGTCAAGCCTTCTTTCATCCTCGCTTCCATTTTCTAAATAAGAATCGTATATGTGCCTACGAATGAAAAGAAAGTCATTATCAGATAGTACGTTTTGCTTTTTTAAATGGTTTAACCTGTCAAGCTTTCCGGTTTTTTCAGTCCTCCCTCGAAAAGCCATATAATTTAATATTGCGTTGCTCGCTTCAGGTGTGAGGAATGTACAAAACCGCACTCCGGTTTTTTCTCGTACTAATTCAAGAATTGTTATTCCATCATCTCTGTCGTATCCGTTTTTAAAATCTCCAACCTTCAGCGTTATTATTTCCTGAGCGGATAATCCACTTGCAGCCCCAATTAAGAGTACAGCCTTTTCGAGCGGGTCACAAATTTTCAAAACTTCTTGTAAGTCCTCCTTGGTTGGGATTTTATTATGTTTCTCTAGAGGTTTTGCCCTTTTGTCTTGTCGTGGCAAATTTGGGAGTTCGATATCAAAGCACCTGTAAAAACTTTTTACTCCGGTCATGTACCCCTTTACAGTGGTTGGAGCTCGCCCTGTGTCCTGCAGATATTTACGAAATCCTATAAGGTAAGATTTGATTTTCCTGCGTCTTGGGAGAATACCGTTACTTATTTCTTCCTCTGCTTCTTCTAAAAGTTCGTTAGGGTTTTTGTTTGCCCATTCTGTAAACGTCTGCATTGCTAGAAGGTAGTTCTTTTTAGTGTTGTGTTTAGGGTTCAAAATGTCTAGCCATTCAATTATAATTAAATCTTTATTTAAATCGCCTAATTTCACTAAAAATCCCCCGATAGTATGTATGTTTTACCTTTATACATAAATCTCTATCTGATATTTGCTTTAACCGACGAGACATACGCTCTCCTGACCACTACAGACGTCCCGCAGAACAGTTCGAAATCAAGATTTTATTTTTATATTGCAGCTCTTGACCACCTTTACTGGATCACAGGCTCCGTGCTTGGGGCTATACTTGGCTCTGTCCTGGACCTCAATCTTGAGGGCATGAGTTTTGTGCTGACTGCATTATTTGTAGTACTAACAATAGAACAATACTTCAACTCCAAGACATACTTCCCCTTCCTTGCCGCTCTGAGTGCAGGAGCACTTTCCCTCATGCTTTTTAGCCCTGACAATATGCTACTTGCCTCAATCGTTCTTGGAACCCTGATCCTGATCGGCAGAGAAAAGCTAGTGCAAAAGATGCAGAGAATGCAAAGAACGCAGATAACATAAGGAGATTAACAAACAAGGAAAGAAAACAGGCAGATTCATGCACAACAAAGCCTGTTGAAGAAAGATAACGGAGAAAAAGCGATGTTAAATACTCTTCAAATGCTAATAACTATTGCAGTTATAGCACTCGCTACTTTTGCAACACGAGCTCTTCCTTTCATTTGTTTTGGCTCAAGGCAACCACCTGCCATACTATCGGTTATTGAAAAAAATCTGCCTCCAATGATCCTCCTGCTACTTGTTATCTACTGCTTAAAAGATGTGCAATGGCTTTCAGCTCCTTACGGAATTCCAGAATTGTTTACAATAGGCATTGTTGCCGGGCTGCACATTTGGAAACGAAATGCGATGCTTAGCATCTTTACAGGGACAGCACTTTATATGATACTTGTGCAGCTTAATGTTTTTTCTTTTCTCTGATTTTTCTCTTGTCTTTCCCCTATCTAAATCACATATCTATCTCGGATTTAAATTTCATATATAGGGTCTACCTATGCAACCAAATTCGCCAAATTTTGGGAAATATAGTTAAAAACTGCAATATGTTGGAACGCTCTACCCGAATACTAATATTTATATATATCAATAATAATGCCTTTTCAAGAAGTGATCTAAAATGAATGAAAAAAAGGTTGATGAGTCTTTGTTCAAAAGCAAAGGATTTCTGCCTCAGAGACAGGAAAATATGTTTTCGATGAGGATTAAAGTTACTGGTGGCAGGGTAGATGCAGACAAGCTTCGGGCAATTGCGGATGTTGCTGATAAGTATGGCCACGGCTATATCCACATAACTTCAAGGCAGGGAATTGAGGTACCTTTTGTAAAACTCGAAGATACCGAAGAAGCAAAACATGAGCTTGAAAGGCAGGGAATTTTGGGGGGCTCGGCTGGAAAGAGAGTGAGAGCAGTGGTCGCCTGCCAGGGAAATGAGGTTTGCAGGAATGGGTTAATCGACTGTCAGAGTATCGCTTCCAAAATCGATGAAAAATACTTTGGAGAAGCCGTCCCCAAAAAACTCAAGATTGCAATAACAGGTTGTCCAGCTGCTTGTGTAAAGCCACAAGATAACGATTTTGGGGTAATAGGTACAACAAAACCACAACTTTTTGAAGAGAACTGCGTTGGTTGCAAACGCTGTGAAAAAGTGTGTAAAGTAAAAGCGATAAAAGTTCTGGAAGATAAATCCCATATAGACATGGAAAAATGCATCCTTTGCGGGGCCTGTATAGCAGTATGCAAAAAAGATGCACTAAGGGCAGAAAAAACTGGATGTACAATCTTTGTTGGGGGAAAAATCGGACGAAATCCAAGGCAAGGAACAAAGCTTCTTGAGTTTGCAGATGAGGAACAACTATTCTTGGTTTTGGAAAAGAGCTTAAAATATTACAGGAGAGAGGGCCTTGATGGAGAAAGATTTGGCGACCTTCTTGACAGACTAGGAATCAAAAAATATTTAACATGTTTAGGCACGATATAATTTTCGGTTGAAAATGGAGTTTCTTGAGTGAGGAAAAATAAGCTTTTCTCTTCTTTTTTTCAACTTTCTAAAATATGGGTTTTTATAGAAACATGCATTTCGTAAAGAAATTGATATGTAAGCTTTCTTAAAGCCAGTGCTTGTGTCATAGGTTGACTCTCCGGAAATTCCTTAATTCTGTCCTTAAATATTCGGAAGTTGTCCCACAAGGTCAAAAGCTCTGGATTTAGAGTATAATATAGAGGACTAAATGTTTTATGAAAGACTCGAGTAAAAAGGAAGAAATTAGCAGTAAAATAGCATTTAAATTAAGTATGACAAATCAGAAAATTATCTTTCAATATTCGAGAGTTGCCTAGCCCAGTCAAAGACGCCAGACTTAAGATCTGTTTACTAATGACACGTCAATTATCTTTTGCTGTTTTTCCATCTTCTCAAAAAATATATAATAAAGTACAGCAGCCACTAGATACAAAACGCATGTGAGAAGGAATGGAAGAGTATAATGACCACGAGCCATTATCAAACCACCTGCATAGGTGCTCAGACCTACAAAAGTATAGCAGCTCATCCAGATCAGACTGTTCACAATCGCTCTTTGTTCTTTACTCACAATCTCCATATTTAAATTGCTCATTATTGGATTTGCCATATTCATTATTGCTGTCCTCATTATGTATCCAAAGGCAGCTACTGCAAGTATAGATGTAGATATGAAGAGCAGAAGGAAGGGAATTGAAAAAAGCTGAACAAGAGTTACAACCTTTACTTTTCCTAAACTCTCCGTAAGTATTGGAACAAACAGTAA
>DASXVB010000248.1:0-2576 GCA_036504475.1 Methanosarcina sp. | reverse complement strand
TAAGATTGATTCACAGAAAAATAACCAATAGACTGGCACACAGCGAGCCTAAATCAACGTAGGGTTTTAAAAACGATCCAAAAATCTTTTTTGGATCCGTTGCAAAATATTCATCTCGTACTTTGAAGCTATAATTAGTACCTTTATGTACTATTTTTCAGGGTGATGAGAATGATTAATGTTCATGTCCACAGACCTTCTGCAGTAAATTTGATTTAAATCTTCTGACAATGTCCAGTGGAAATATGGAATTCCTCGGGAGTTTAATTGAGTGTTACTGCAGGAGGTCTGTGGACATGAACACTAATACAGTAAACCTTATTGAAAGGTTAAAAACAGCAAATCGAGACGGAATACTTGAAAAGAAACTCAGGGACTTAATGAAGTATAAGGTGCTGATAATTGATGAAATCGGATATCTCCCATTTGACGAAGAAGGAGCTCACTGTTTATTTCAGTTAATCTCAAGACGTTATGAAAAAAGTTCAATGATCTTGACATCAAATAAATCCTATGGAGAATGGGGAGAGATATTCAAGGACCAGGTAATAGCAGCTGCTATCCTTGATAGACTTCTTCATTATTCTACGACGATCAATATAAAGGGAGAAAGTTACAGACTGAAAGAAAGGAAAAAACAGGGTATAAAAATAGGAAATATGTACCAGTAATTTCTAACAAGTTCATGAAAAATTGAGTAAACTTTATATCACAAGATGGGGAAAATTAATCCGGCCAAAATGGGGAAAAGTAAACCGGCATTGACAATTACATCAGAATCAAATTCAAATCTGGATTTTTTTTTCTTCCTGGAGAATATTTTCTGCATGATTCTGCAGTGGTGAATATTGGAGTGAAGAATAGATTTCTTGTAAGCCCTGTAGAATTTTTAATCCTTTATCAGTAATCATGTAATCACCCCTTTCATGGATTTGCAGAATCAAACCGCTATCTAAAAGTTTCTGTAAGTGAAAAAGCAAGTTTCCTCCTCTAAGGCTTGTCAGTTCGGAAAAAGCAGAGAAACTTTTCATATCGAATGCAACTGCCCTTAGAATTTCCAGACGATGGTTATTTGAGACAGGCTCCAAGATCTCTCTCATAATAGTGTCAGTTTTAATGGATGAAATATTGGATTTGCACTCCTGATTATCTGAGTAAATCCGCATAGAACGCATAAGGTTGACCTGTTTAATGAAGAGGCTCGAAACTTCGGAAAAACATTGCTCGCATTTGCTGAAAGGAGCTCCACATCTCAATTCATCCAGCTTTTTTCTATTATTCGAAATTAGAGTATCATCAACTTTGCCATGTTTAATGAGTTCTGCATTCTGCTGCAGGAGAGATGTAAATGCAGAAGCACAATTTATCTTTTCAGGGCACTTTTTTACCATATTACGTTCAAGTCCAGTCTCTATATCTTCGAAGAGGTGATTAAGAAGAGTATTCGTATACTCGCGTCTTGAGGTTTCGAGGGCAGCTTCAAAGCAAAGTTTGTTCGAAGATTCAATTATTTTCTTGATATCGTTATGGATCTCGGAAAGTTTTTCCTTAATAGACTTTATTTCCTCCATATCATGATCCTCCGATATTACTGGGCTTGCAGAAGATTTTTCCCTTATCTCACTTCTGACTTTCATACTTGAATTCCACCAATTTTTTCATTCATTTTTAGAGCCTTAACACTGTTTTTGTATCTTCTTTTAACTCTTAAGGTCATTTTAACGTATTTAGTATATTTTAATGCCGATTAAGTATATAATCATAACTGAACAATAATTAACAGACAAGTGGCGCCCATCATTGAAATAAAGGAGGTGATTTCATGGTAAAATGTGGAATTTGTGGTGGAGAGGCTCCAAGGCAACCAGGTATTACGGATGAAGGAACATGCGATCTTTGCGGTAAGAAAGTTATGCTTGCTGGTGATTGTTTGCAGAAGAAAGAGAAGAAAGAGAAGAAAGAGTGAAATAAATTAGATAATTACCTTATAACATAAAATCATAAAAATTGAAAATCTGAAGCAATCATTTACTTTGCAAAAGCAAAGTAAAGATTGTCTTTCCTTTCCTACTGCGAATGAGATCATTTTTTTCATTACATTTTTGATGGAACTTTCGTTTTCCTTTTATGTAGAACAAGGTTTTGGTTATACAGATTGCTCCTCCGGAATTGATTCGTACAATTTTCTCCTCTCTGGTGGCATGGACTCGATGTATTTTTTTGCCTCCTCTGGAGATACCGCTTTAAGGGTCCCATCAGGTTCCTGTATGACCACTCCACTTTCCGTGAGCATTTTATAACGTGCCTTTCTGACTTCCTTGTCGGGGTGGCAAACGAAATGACAGCTGGAACATGTATATTCCATTCTATTCCCCGGGATAAGGCATATAAAAAATCCGCCTTTGATTTTAGGTCTATCTAGGTACGCTTCTATGGTACTGGGCAGCGCAGCAATAAAATCTTCATCTTTTTTGGGAATTTCAAAGCGCGCAGGAGACCAGGTGGACCATTTTCCCGAGGCATTCAGACCTGTAAGCCCTCCGCAGACAAGGAAGCAACGGCTATTGCTCCTTCTC
>DASXVB010000247.1:0-1560 GCA_036504475.1 Methanosarcina sp. | reverse complement strand
TAAAACCCGGTAAATTTGTAGTAACTGGTAATGTTTATAGAGTCTATATTGATATGTGCAAAAAAACGAACATAAAGCCTACTTCTCTGGGTGCATTATCTCAGAAAATAACCAAATTCAATAAAATGGGAATTCTAAATGTTACGGTTGTAAGCAAAGGAAGAGGCGGGCAAACGAGTGAAATAGTATTCAGAAGTAACCCTGATTATTTAGAGGAAGCGATTTACCAAGACTGCAAATTCGTTAAGTTTTATAATTATGTTCCTGATGTAAAATGATGCCAGTACTGAAAACAGGTATTGTATGAACTGCATTCGGAATACCTGTATAGTCTACTTCGACATTATTCTCGTTAAGAATGTTAGCTGCTGCAACTTCTCCTTGAAGAACTGCTACAGGAATAAGTTTCATGCCATCTGATGTGCAATCTCCACCTGCATAGATTCGAAGGTTTGAGGTTCTCATGTACTTATCAACTACGACATTTCCCTTTTCAATTCTAACCCCAGCTTTTTCGAGATGTAAATCTTCTATCAGTAAAGTAATAAACCTCATCGTTTAAATTATAAACATTTTTGATCGATTCACTGATTCTAAGCTGTATTAAAGCGTATTTGATGAAATCAGGTAGAAATAAAGAGCAAAAATAACCGAAATAAAGTCTTAATGGGCAATCTCTGATAAAATATGTACCGCCGGATACGATATATAATAAAAGTACCAATATAATATTATTTTATTAAAAATCAATCGGCTTGCCGAATCCTAGCCTGTGGATTGGGGTCACAGTTTGCAAGGAGTGAGAGGGGAAAATAACGTCAAAATTGACGAACGGAAAATCTGTGCATTGTTTTTTGGCGGACGGAAAGCCTGTGCACTGTTTTCCAAAGTCCATGGATAGAATTGGCAAGGTCTGCCTGGTCTATCCGCATGAAAGCAAAAAAGGGATGAAAATCCCTCTTTGACAACAGAATCTACAATTAAACACTAGATTTTGACGGGGGAGTATGCTAACAGGCGGAGATTGCTTAATTCCAGCCTCAAAATACGGCATATCATCGACTATCTATTATTGAGGCGACTTTGAACTTTCCCTCTTCTCAAAGGTCTTCTGCAAATCTGCAACGCCTTCCACAAGGTGAAAAAACGCCTGAGACAAAAAATATTGCCTGCCCGAAAGTAAACCCGGAAGTAAAGCCATCGATTTGGTAAGAAGGAAATACTTGGGATAACAGTCCCGAATAAATCCAAGGACATGAAAATAGTGGCAAATTACAACGGTAAATTGAATTCGTAAATGGAGAAGGAGGTTTGAGTAATGGCAACTTTAACAGTTCTGGAGTTTGAAACCGCCGACGGCGCAGAAAAGGCGCTTCGCGTAATTGAGGATTTAAGCAAGAAACAATTGATCAAACTGCATGATGCAGCCATAGTTACGTGGCCTGAGGGAAAAAAGAAGCCAAAAACAGAGCAATTACACAATTTAGCAGGTGCAGGTGCACTGAGCGGCGCCTTTTGGGGCATGCTGTTTGGCCTGATATTCTTTATTCCTATATTTGG
>DASXVB010000246.1:0-10882 GCA_036504475.1 Methanosarcina sp. | reverse complement strand
GTTTTTGGAGAGTTCCATCCTGAGGTTATAAGTAATTTCGGCCTTGGATACGCAGTTGTTGGGTTTGAAATAGATCTCAATGACCTTATTGGCTAAAAATTAGATTCTCAGTTAAGAGGAGATTTTCCTCTTCTTTACTTCATTTTTCTCTCAATATTTTCTCCATCTCAGTTGCAATTGCTTTGACTTCAGATATATCTTCAGTCTCAGCCAGCCTGTATGTAAGTTCAAGCAGCTTTTCTTTCAGGGAATCAACTTCATCAAGGGCAAAGTTAAGCTCTTTAATAAGATCTCCCAAGCTTTTTACTTCGACTATACCTGAAAGTTTTTCAGTACCCGATTCTATAAGGGAGAGTACTTCAGGCGAATTGAGATTAACATCATATTTTTCCTCAAAATCTCCTTTCGGGAGCGTCTTAAGCCACCTTACGCTTCTGATATGACTGACAAAATCGCTGAGTTGCCGGTATTCATAATCTCCGGTAACCTTTCCAATAAGCATTTCGTTCCTGGTTTTAAACGGGACTGCCACAAGGTCTCCTTTCTTTATTTTTGTGATAAATGAGTTTATTTCTCTTGCCCAAGCAGAGCTACGCGTTTCCTGCATTCCGGGATATTTCTCCAACATTATTTTCTTTACCTGCGCTTCGTTTTTAATGCTGGACAAGTCCGGGAATTCGGCCCACCCTATTGTAATCACGCTGTTCTCCAGAATCAGTTCTTCATCTTCTAAGGTACCTGCAGCTTTGATCAGCCAGAATTTCATAACCTGCCTCACTATAATTTTTAATCCGGGATTTCTTATTCTGATATTTACCGGAGAATTTTTATAATTATTTCTGTTTCCGTTTTACCATTTACAGGTTTCTATTGATTAATTGATCAATTATTTTTCCTACGTTTTCTGGCATCTGCCATAAAAAGCTTTAAATTTTCGTTTCCATGTACTTTTGTGAACAAAAAAGTCTTTATCGGAGTTGACGGCTGTCGAGGCGGATGGTTTGCAGTACTCTTGGTGCAGAAAATGATCAAAATTGCGAGTGGGAGATTGGGCTTTTTTCTAGTTTTTCGTCCCTAATTGATTTTCTGAAAATGAATTATGAACAGACCGAATTTCTGATTCTGATCGATATTTCGATCGGTTTAAAAAATGGAGGCTCTATAGGGAGGTATTCGAACATCGAAGCACTTAAAATCCTGGAAATCCGAAAGTCAAGTATTTTTCCGGTTCCATGCAGGGAAGCCGTATATGCAGAGAGTTATGAAAAAGCCTGCAAAATCAATAAGGAACTTACAGGAAAAAGCATTTCCAATACAGTGTTAAAGTTATATTTAATGCTTAAATTGATAATTAAAGACCTAATACAATTTACTTCACTAAGCCTTTGTTAAATAATGGTGTAGAAAAATGTCCAAAAGTAGACCTTTAGGGGCATTCCATTTTTAAATTTATTTTCTCTTTATAAAATAAACAATATAAATTAATAAGATTATGCAGAGTACAAAAAATATAAGATATACTAAAGGTATTCCCGATACAGTTACGGCGCTGGATGATATGCTCATGCTTTTTAAAATGATGTAACTAGTTAAAAATTTTTGTGTTTAATAAAGAAATCTTTCAATAAGTTCAAAACCTTTTGCGAAAATTATATTTATTGAATCATAAAAAGCAACTAACTCATTGTTGGCTATATAATCCAACATTAAAGAAATTATTGATCCTATCATAGCAACTACGAAAAAGATAGCTAGTCCTTTTAAAAACTCAGATGAATACATTTAACCCCCTCAAAGATAATACAAAGTCTAGCTATATCACCGTTATGAACTAGTTTCTGAAAATTTAAACAGTACACACTCAAGGAGTTTAAACTTAGAAAAAAATGTTGTGATAGCATGAACTTCCTTATCTTGATATTTTAAACCATTTTTTGTGAAATCTATATATGAAAAATTATAAGGATAATGTTGAATGCAAAATGTAATAAGGGAGCAATTGCAGTTAGAAATTCAGAAAAACAGAACTATATACTGTAGCAGTGGGCTATAGACTGTATTGTTCATGTTTTTTTAATTATTGCAGATGGTTAAATATCTTTATATATTAATGAAGAAAGCCTTACTAAGAGTTACAAACTTTTTATAAGCTTTGTATCTATTGAAAATTTGGAGTAGTGATTAGGGGCTTACAATTATAATCAGGTGTTACTGCAAGAATTCTTTCTCATTCAGAGGTTCGGCTGCTCCAATGCAATATTTGAAAAGTTCTTTTCCCCAGCAGACAGCTCTTCCTCCGAAAGACAGGACTAGTTGGTCCCTTAACTTTCCGTAATTTTCAGAGAGTTTGAATATAATGAGCTTATCCGTTACAATCAACGATGGAATTATTGCTGGCTTTCGTAATATAAAAAGATTAGAGTTTCTGGCTTTGGACAGCGTTTCTGCCTCTCTCCGATAACTTGAGAATAAACGTTCTGTAACATTTTTGGTCATACAGAGTGTAATCTCAGTTCCCTTCTCAGCAAGCTCTGCATAAATTGAAGGGGCTTGGGGGTGAAAATAAGCTGTGAAGGTCAGGACCTCCTTTGAACTTAACATACTATCCAGGAGTATTTCTGGGGTCTCAGCAAGGTGCCCGGTATCAGGCTCGATTACTTCACAGTGCCCTAATTCGTCAATTCTTTCGAGCAAAAACTCAGGAATCGAGCTTAAATCGTGGCTCATCCAGTACTCAGTATTTTCTCCGAAAACATTAGATAAACTGAAGAGAGGCTGCATGTTTTCGACTATTATTTCCCCCATGTCGGACAACCTATAGATTTTGTTTTTCTCGGTTACTACGCCTGATTCTTTTAGCTTTTTAATATGGGGCTGGAGAGAATTGGCGTCTACTTTAAGCAGTTTTTTTATCGTATCAACATCTCTTGGTTTTTCCTTCAGGAGCAGCATAATATCTGTTCTTCTGCCCGAAAAAAGAACCATATTAAGAAGGCGTTGCTGCATTTTTGCTCACTTACGTTTTTACCCTTGCCTCTATACTAATGTTTTAAAAATGTTTTCATACAAAGTTCTGTTTTTAACTTGTTTTGTGATTATTGTTGACTTTACATTGCATATAATGTTGACTGGATAACATTATCAGTCTAAAGAGCAAGTAACAGAAAGGAAAAAGAAGATAAAACTTGAGAGAACACTTTTGACTATTTAATCAAGGTAGTGAGAACACTGATTCCGAAAAGAGTTTTTCCCGGAAATTGTAAATGTCCAGAAGAAATTGAACCTCTTTTATCTAGCGACTTAATTGATAGGCCAATCAGCAGTCCAACCCACAGTTCTTTCAATGTCCCGGTGAATAACCTAATGGATAATGCAGTCCACAATTTAATGAATAACTCAATGGATAACTCAATTGAGAATTTATCCAGCAGCTCACTAACTAGCAGTTCACTAACTAATTCCATTGGAATGGAGTTTGTCCTGATACCTGCCGGAGAATTTTATATGGGTTCTCCGATACGTGAAAAACGAAGAAAGCTCTGGGAAAGCCCTGTGCATAGAGTAACAATTGAAAAACCTTTTTATCTGGGAATATATCCAATGACACAGGAGCAGTGGCAGAGAGTTATGGGAAATTCCCCTTCATATTTCAAGGGCGAAAAACATCCTGTTGAAAATATTTCCTGGGATGAGATCCAAATTTTTTTCAAGAAACTCAATGCTCTGGAAAACACCGATGGAAATAACAGAATCTACCGCCTTCCTACGGAAGCTGAATGGGAATATTCAGCCAGAGCAGGAACTGCAATCGCTTATTTTTTTGGAGATGACGAATCGAAACTTACACAATACGCCTGGTTTCTGGAGAATTCCGGACTTGAAACCCATCCAGTCGGCCTGAAAAAGCCAAATCCCTGGGGGCTTTATGATATTTATGGGAACGCTGCGGAATGGGTACAGGACGAGTACCATATCAGTTACAAAGGCGCTCCTGAAGACGGAAGGGCCTGGGAAAACGCTTTTCCAAGCGTATCCACTCCAGTAAGAGTAAGGAGAGGCGGAGGCTGGAACGGAAATGCAGGCTGCTGTCGATCATCTGAAAGACTTTTTGCTGCTCAGGATAAAAAGTTAAACAGCCTGGGATTCAGAGTAATTAAAGAGGCTTAATTCCAGTCAAATAAACATTCTGCATTGGAATTTGACCACACCATTAATGGTTTTTTCGCTCAAGCCTTTTTTGAAAAGGCTTGATACACAACTCAGAGCTAATTTCTCTCGCTCTTTCTACTTATGGTCCTCCCTACTTATGGCCCTCTGTTCAGGAATACTCTTCGCTTTACCTTTTCTGCTTTAGAAACTTGGACCTTGGGCTCGCACATCAGTCCATGGAGAAAGTTCATAAATAGGTAGACGTCTGAGAAGTTTGTTACCAGGCCAAGCGATACACGTATGCTTGCCATTTTAGTTTTTACAGCAAGACAGGATTCGTGGTCCTTGCAGTCTGAGCCATAAGGATACCTGCTAGAAGGCTTTAGATTTTCAAAGCATGAAGCCATCTCATTTCTGGTGATATTATGGCTTACTTCACCGTCTCCAGGATTGCAGAAGCAGCCAGTTCTTAAAGAGATCCTTGCCTTATTTGCCGCATCCTGTACCAGCTGGCAATCAAAGGGTGTTCTATCTGCATGGTAGAGATTAAAAGCAATCGTTCCTCCTCGTCTCTCAAGATCGGATGGACCATGAATTTTTACCAGAGTCTGGCCATTGGGATATCTCAGAGCCTGCATATTATCCAGCAGCCAGCCGGTAAGGCACATAACTCGTTTGTGAATGGTATCCACTCCAATTCTTTCTATGTACTTCAGTCCTATTTCGAGAGCAGGTACACTGAGATAATTGATAGTGCCGTCTTCAAAGGCTTCAAAGGCTTCATCGCCCTGTTGCAAGCAATACCAGTTATCTTTCTGGACGGAAACTATGCTGATGGTACCTCCGGAAAACCAGGGTCTCTTCAGTTTATTCAAAGCAACCTTACGGGCGAGGAGACAGCCGAGACCAGTCGGGTAGCCAAAAATCTTGTAAAATGAGATTGAGACAAAATCAGGATGCCACTGGCTTAAGTCAAGTCGGTTGGTAGGCACGAAGGCAGCACAATCCAGCAAGACATCCCAGCCTTTTTTCCGGGCTTTCTCAATCCAGTCCAGGGGATGCTGTACTCCAGAAAAGTTAGATTGGGCAGGATAAGCAAACAGGTTATTTCCCTGAAGTTTAGCCTTACCAAGATAAATATCCAGCTTTTCTTCATCAACTCTCAACTCAGAAGGTTCTACAGGAATATAGCTTACGGAAGCTCCTTTACTTTCTGCAAAAACTCTAATTCCATTAACTGAGTTATGATTATCTACGGTCAGTAAAAACTGACCTCCTGCCTCAAACGGATAGGCTTCTCCTACCAGCCTGAGGGCACCTGTTGCATTGGGAGTAAAAATAACCACATATTCATCAGGAGACGCATTAAAAAAGCTTAAGATTTTATTTCTGGCCCGCTCCACAAGTTTTGTCATAGCCATTGAAGTAGGGTTTTCCGAATGAGGATTCCCAAAAACATTGCACTGAAGAAGTTCCATATGTTTGAGAAGCTGACTATTAGCGTATAGCAATATACTAGAGACAACATATATACCGTGATCACTATGACAAAATTGGATAAGTTTAGAGAAGATTCTTTGGTATGTGAGTGGATGGACAATTTAAATGCAGCGGCTAACACAGAAGACGCATACACGCTATCGCTGCGAGAATATACACTATTTATAGGCATGTCACCAGAGGAGATAATCAACGAGGCAGAAGACGAAATGCGACTTGGTGTGTTACCGCGTCACAGAAAAATCAAGAAACATTTGATTGCCTTCAGGAAACACCTGCAAGAGAAAGGATTATCTGATTTCACTATCAGAGGGCGAATGACAGGTGTAAGAAGTTTTTATAATTCTTTCGAGATTGAATTACCAAAAATTCAGGGTGATCGACGAAAGGCAAGAACACTTGAAGAAAATAACGCCATTCCGACCAAGGAAGACCTGCAAACAGTCCTGACAATCTGTGATCCACTGGAAAAGGCAATAATGTTAATCGGGATTTCAAGTGGACTCGCCTCAAACGAGATTCGAAATATAAAAGTAAAACAATTTTTAAACGGGTACGACCCAGACACAAAAATAACGACGTTGCGGTTGATACGGAAAAAAACCAATGTCGAGTTAGTGACGTTCTTGAGTCCAGAGGCTTCAAATGCCGTTTTGGAATATTTACGTTTTAGAGATCGTGAGGCAAAAGCGGCGACGCCTACAAGAATCCGTCAGCTTAGTAAACAAAAAATAATCAATAATAACGGTTATCTTTTCATTTTGAGACAAGTTCCCGACTCGTTTGTGATCACAGGTGATGAAGAGATACGGAAATTATCTGAAAATGCACTTCAAAAGTTGTACCGCGCATTAGCTGATAAATCCAAGAAATCAACCAGTTTTAACATTTACAGCTTCATTCGCTCCCACACAATGAGAAAATATTTTAATAGTGCGCTACTTAACGCAGGCGCAGACTCATTTTTCGTTGAGTATTTAATGGGGCATGCACTAGACGACACAAGAGCTGCATATTTCCGCGCCTCACCTGAAAAATTGAAAGAGATTTATAAAAAATATATTCCCTATCTAACAATTCAAAAAGAACTTGATTTATCAGAAAGCCCTGAATATCAGGCAATAAAATCCGAAAATGACATTTTGAGGGCTGAAACGGCAAAACACGTTGTAGAAAGGCAGGAAATCATAGCACTTAAAAACGAAGTTGTGCAGGGAACCATTGAACGAGCAGAATTGAATGCACTGAAAAGCGAAATCGAGTCACTGTACAGGGAAATGCGCGGAACGCAGGAAGGCTTCAAACTTGGAAACCGGCTTGTGCGGAAAATTCATCCCAATCGGCTTATCTTACAACCAGACGATGGAAAAGAGATCGACCCTGATATGTGACCCTGTCCGGATTACCGAAATATCGAAATGCTTATATCTCCAGACGACATTGTAAAAAACGCTTAATACAAAAATGATTAAAGTTTATAAGCTCTGAAAATTCAAAAAACACTAACGGCTGTATGCCAACTCAATCGCTCTTTTTATATAATCGGAGATATTTCTCTGTAGAAAAGTTTATATAGTTTTAGCGCCTATATAATAGTGTCAGAAGCTGTAATATTTGCGGCGTGACTCACACCTTAAAATAAATTAGGAGTTGGAAAACTATGGTATCTGAAAACCTCCGTTTGATAGCGACGTACGTCGATGTTGAGACATACAATAAAATCGAAGCTACTCGAAGACACATCAGCAGATCTGCATTTGTGGCAAATGTTCTCACTGATGTTTTTTCGGATGTTGAAATATCACACAATGTACCAAGTATATGAAAAAGTTAGAAAAGCAGAAAGAAAAATGTGCAGAATGTTTTAATGGGATCTGAGTTCCCGCTCAAACCCCACTATATTGAAACTCCTCTGTACGATTGAGAAAGTAGGAGTTGTTTTGTATGATTAATAAAGAATATGCTCTCAGATTATTTAATACTTTCGTAGGTTTGTTAACGAGAGGGTGTCTGATTTTTAAAAACGACCTTATATTTGCTGGCTATCTAGTCGTACTCGCCGCATACCAGGACGTGGTTTAAATGACTACTGAAATTGAAACATTTGATAGCTCAGTATATGATTCACCCGATGAGTATTACATGACGATGTTGGGAGAAACCCGATTCTGCGCCGATAACAGGGTGACGACTGCTAAGAATTTCATTAAAAAATACCTACTTGATGAGCCACTCGACTTCATAGAAAGCTTCCTTGTAACTCAAATAAAGCCTTTCTTTAATTTGAACAGAGAAGAACTCGCATTAGTAAAAAATTCTATGAAAAACGAAAAAAAGACAAGAAATGAACTACAGGAACGTGAGGCACGTTTAAAAGATTTAAAAATTGATAAAAAGTACGATGGTATGTATACCATTCACATGAACAATAATGGCGACTTCCGAATGCGAATAAACCCCCACCCTGATAAAATATCGGATCTGATATTGAAAGAAGAATTTATCATTACATATAGGGACAACGTGTATATATTCCGAGATGGCTATTATCGATTGGAACCTCAGAATGTCACCGGGAAAATAGTAAGGGTACTTAATGATATATGCAAAGGCGATAACGCGGATAGAATAAACCAAAAAATTAATGATGTGATGGCACAGATCACCACCAAAAGCCGTGTTAACATTTACCCATTCAATCGAACTAGAAACGTCATTAACTTAGCTAACTGCGTATTGATAGTCGATAATGACACCGGTGATATACACTCTGAACAATATGATCCACGTGAATACGTTTTCAATTACTGCCTGCCTGTTAAATATTACGAAAGCGCACCTACTGAGCCAATAATGAACGAAATAAGCAAGTATACAGACAAGCCCGATGCAATAATTCAATACTTAACTCAGGTAATATTGCAGAGCATGGGCTACAGTCCATTTAAAACAGCATTCCTGCTTTACGGACCACCTGATTCAGGTAAAACAACGCTGCTTAACATATATAGGAAATTTATAGGCAATGAATCAGTAAGCGCTATAGCGCTAGGGAGAATGTCAGCTGACTCAAACAACCGGTTCAGCTTGGCTCCACTTGAAGGAAAGCTTGCGAATATCAAAGATGAACTTTCTTATTTCAAAATCGATGACTCCACAACGTTCAAGGACGTCACCGGATCCTACGATATATGGGTTGAACCTAAAGGAAAGGACGCATACCAAGCCAAATCTACAGCAGTTCATGCATTCGCAGTAAACGATACTCCTAGCTTTGATAGTCGGGTTAGAGACGATGATGCGTTTTGGAAGAGGTGGTTGCTTATCCCTTGTACCAAAGCACATTTCACTCGAAATGAGAAGTTTACAGAAACACTGTTAACCGATGAAAACATGAGCGGGTTATTGAATGAAGTCATTAAAATGGTTTCGGATTACGTTAAAGGAATTCCATTACCATATCAACCCGCTGATGATTGGGAAAACACAAGGGAAGAATGGATGAGAGCAGGTAATCCACTGTACAAATTCATAACTGAGAACATGGATAGAGGAGGAAATACTGCAATACTGAAGAGTGATCTGTTAAAAGTTACTCAGCAATGGTGTGATGATGGGCACCTACTATACAAGAAAGCACGTCCGGAAACGGTTAACGATTTAATTCCAATGATCAAATTGTGTAACGGAACGATTGACGAAAGAAGAAATTTCCATTTGCGTACACCTGATGAAATCAATCACATGATATCAAATGGCATGTCTAAGAATAGTATGGCATGTCTAAGAATAGTATGAATTTAATATTCGCCGGAGAGGAGCACCATTGCTGTACATTACCTTGGAAATGGAAAGCAGACAGTCTGTATAAAAATCAATGCAGGGCTGCTATGGTAAGCAGTGAATAAGTGGAGCAAAATCTCCACTTTATATCTTTTTTCTATACATTTTACATACATTGGAGTTTCAATCCAATTCACTTTCATTTTTCAAGTCCTCATAGTGAGGAGTTGATTTTCTATCTCCATAATGTTCTATTTTCGATGTGACGCGGGCATAAACATGGATGATGTGGAGTGCGCTCCATATAACAAGTAACCGATTGTGTTCACCATAATCATATACGGTAGTCAACTGTCTAAACACAAAGTACCTTAATTAAGCACGTCGGTATATAAACTCAATTTCAAAATCGTTATCGTATAAACTAGTTTTCCACTTCCTACATTTTAGAGTCGACTTTTGAGTCATATCAGTTCTATATAGGTAAAAAAACACGTTTTTTTATAAAGTTAACAATTGTTACAGTCTAAAAAAACATAATTTTTTCCTACATACGCGTAACTGAGAAAAAAGTCGACTCTAAAATTTAGGAAGTTAAGATTTAGTTCAACTGAGCGTTATTCTAAAAGTTGGTTTATATACACAATTGCTTAATTAAGGTACTTTGTGTTTAGACAGTTGGCTCCCGATAATAGGTATGAAAATATTTCAACTGTACTTTACTATTTTATGATGGAAAACGGTTCGGTTAGTCTGTGACAACACCACGTGTCCCGCTTGAATCAAGGGTAGAATCACAAACGAAGCAGCCAATTTCTCTATATTTGATAATAATGTGAATTTTTGTTCAAGCGGGACGAAGATTAGTTACAGGAGAAAATTTTCAACACCTGTCACTTTCTCCTGTTTCTATATCTCGGAGGTGTATAATAGGTTTCCATTTTGTATCTGTTTATTTAATTTATGGTTGATTGATTAGCAGCAACCTATTAAGACAGCTGCTTAAATGCTATTTAACACCAGCCGTCGCGTCCTTCGTCTTCAAACCTACAGGCACGGATTGCTGTTATACAGGAAGCCTCGCGCTCCCTTCCGCGGCCACATCCACCATCAAAGCCGCATCCACCGTCAAAGCCGCCGAAGCCGAAGCCACCACCGCCGCCACAACCATCAAATCCTCTTCCTCTTCCAAATAATCCAAATCCTCCGCCCATAATTATTTCCTCCTTGTTTGTAGATTTTTATCGCTGTTTTTATTTATTTATCCTTATTTTTTATACTGTTATACCTGACATTCGCTTTGATTTCATTTCGTTAGATAAAGATAAAATTAGCTTAATTGTCAGGTAATACAACTAATAATATAATTATGGATTATATAAATAGTATAGAATAATAATTCCTTAATATTAATTACTATTGAAAAAGCTAGGAGCCATATCTAAGAGTG
>DASXVB010000245.1:0-6455 GCA_036504475.1 Methanosarcina sp. | reverse complement strand
GAGAACATGAAAAAATAAGCTCAGAAGAACGGCATAAAATAAAACAGAAGCCGAATATTGATCCTCTTGAAGACCTGCGGATTATAGGGCAGGTTTCTAAGTTGTATATCCTTGCAGAAAGGGGAGAAGACCTTGTGCTTATCGACCAGCATGCTGCTCACGAGAGAATTCTTTACGAGCAGGTTTTGAAAATGAAAAAATCGAGAGTGCAGGAGCTAATAACACCTATAACCATAGATCTTACTCCTAAAGAGAAAGTGCTTATGGAAGAATATATTCCTTATCTGGAAGACTGCGGTTTCGGGATTTCAGAATTTGGGGACAATACATATGTGGTTACCTTCGTACCTGAGGTTTTCGGGCGTCTTGAGGACACTGATGTTATCCATGACGTAGTTTCGGACCTTTTAGCTTCAGGAAAAGTCAAAAAAGATACAGGAATTTCGGAAAAAGTCTGCAAGACTATCGCGTGCAGGGCTGCGATCAAAGGAGGAGCAGCCTGCAGCTCCAAGCAGATGGAAGAGCTAATAGAGCAGCTTAAAAAAGCTGAAAATCCTTACTCTTGCCCTCATGGCAGGCCTACTGTGATCACGTTTACTAAAGGAGAACTGGACCGCATGTTTGCAAGGGTTCAGTAAAAAGGACTGTGGCCTGGAGATATCCTTCCAGTTTTCCCGAATTTCTCTAATAAAGTTTAATTTTCGCTATATTTCCGAAATAGAGTTCAGTACTACCTCCCTTCCTTTCCCTGATAACTTTAGAATAGAATAAATATCTATTTCGATGAAAATTTGTCTCATCCCGGTCAAAAAACGCAGTTGGTAGATCGAATACAGAGAAATTCTATAGAGATAAATAGACAATTTGTCCATAGTCAATCAATATACTTCTATATTGAGAAATCATTCTTAGTTTCCTATATATTTATATAATAGAACTTAAGATGTAGTAGTGTGCCAGGCGAGCACTGGCATTTGAAAAAGGCATCATTCCACAAGGCTATTTTTCACACACCAACCCCCAAAACCCCAAAAAGAAACGATCCCCAATCGTTCCACAATCCAGGAAAAATCCATTTCCGAAAAACGAATTTCCGAAAAACAAATCCCCACTCCTGGAATGGTGCCACCTCTTTTCTATTTCGTTATATAATCATATAATTCTGTAGTTTTATTGTCGTTCTATGATTCTGTAGTTTTTAATTGGTCGAATTCCCAATGAATTCAATGTTTTCAATTCCCAATGATCAAACAGCTTTGATTTCAAAATCTGAACTGCGTAGGTTCAGGCCTGATATCGACTACTTTATCAAACGTGGTGAGAAAACTAGAAAATAAGGCAAGGCTTACCCCAAGGATCAATTGGGTTTTTTTAGATTTTCACGTCAATACATTTATAATAAAAAACCTCCGAATATTCTCCCATGATAGATCCTGTTAACAATTTCAAGATCCCGGAAGAATGGATTGCCCGTACCGGGCTGCCAAGGGAAGAACTTGAAACAAAAATCGCATCCGGGATGATTGTGGTTCTAAGTGATGGATCTATCCTCAAACGAGGATACACTACAGGAACTACAGCAAGTGCTGCTGCAAAAGCGGCAGTCCTTTCTCTTAAGAAAACAGTTGATAGCGTGTCCGTTCCGACTCCTATAGGACTGAGAGCTCAGCTTGATGTTAGCGAAGCCTTACAGGGACGTGCAGTTGTGAAAAAGATCCGGAATGATCACGAATCCGATATTACCCGGGGACTTGAATTTGTGGGTGAGGCCAGGGAAGTCGAAGGAATCCGAATTATCAGAGGAAAAGGTATAGGAATTGTTAGAAGGGATGGACTCCAGGTTCCGAGAGGCCAGCCGGCTATTAACCCGAAACCGATGGAACAGATAAAAGCTGCAGTTCAGGAAGCCATAGAAGAACTGGGCCTGAAGGGAGCCGAGGTTACAATCTCAATTCCGGATGGGGAGAAGATCGGAAAAGAGACTCTGAACAGCAGGATAGGAGTGGAAGGCGGAATTTCCGTACTTGGGAGCACGGGTTTTGTTGAGCCCTGGAACGACCACCTGGGAGAGATGAGAGGAGACCTGATCCGCTGCACGGACAGAGTGGTCCTGACTACAGGCCGGATAGGAATGCGCTATTCCCACATGCTTTTTCCCGATTATACAATCGTTATGATCGGAAGCAGGATCTCAGAAGGGCTTGATTATGCTTCCGGCGATGTGATTATCTGCGGGCTTCCTGGCCTTGTCCTTAAATGGGGAAACCCAGAAATGCTTGAAGGTAGCGAATACGCAACTGTTGTCGAAATGCTTAAAAAAGCGCCTGAACATGTGCGCCTGAAAGAAGCCTTTGATATGGCAATCGAGAAAGGAAAAGGCGCAAGAATAGTGGTAATTGACAGAGACGGGTCGGTCCTGATGGACAGTAAGAATGGAATTAATTAAGATAGGAAAAGGGGAAGAAAATAATGATTGTTGTAGGAGTTGGAGTCGGGCCCGGAATGCTCACGGAAGAAGGAATAAAGGCTATAAAGAAAGCCTCTGTGGTTTATGGCGCAAAGAGAGCCCTTGAAATTGCCCAGGAGTATATCACATGTGAAGCAAAACCGATTAAAGATTATAAGTCGCTTCACCTCCTGCCAGCAGATGCAGTCGTCCTGTCCACAGGTGACCCCATGTTTTCGGGACTCGGTAAATTCGCAGAAGAGAAAGATGTAGTTATTCCAGGGATTTCATCAATGCAGGTGGCCTGTGCGCGTACAAAAGTGAACCTGACAAACCTCTGTGCAATCACAGCCCACGGTAGGGACTCGGAACCTGCAAAAGCCGAGTTGATAAGGGAATTAAATAACGGAAGAAATATCTTCCTGCTTCCGGAAGAAAACTTCGGCTCGCTTGAGGTCGCAGAACTCTTGAAAGAACTGGGTATTGAAGCTGAACTTTATACTTGCGAAAACCTTGGCTATCCTGAAGAAAGGATTGCAAAAGGTACGCCTGAAAATCCACCGATACCGGAAACAATTCTTTACGGGTTGCTTGTTGTACAAAAAAGGTAATTCTTTGAAAAGAAAGCAGAGTAGCGATGTTATATAAGAAATGTTGTTATTAATTCTTTAAAAACATTATTACTTTTTACTACTAAATTCCGTTACTATTTTTGTATATTTACATAGCAAGGCAATGTTCTTATTGTAAGAAACATAATTAGTAATTTAAGTAAGTGGCAAGTGAATTCACTTTTTCCAATAGTAACGTCATCTTACAAAAGAATAATAAGTAAAGTCTGGAGATTATCATGAGCCTTGCCAGTAAAATTTCTGGAATTAAATTCATAGGATTGCTAACTACTATTTTATTTATCTCTATATCGGGGTGTAGTTCAAACTCGGATACGGATAATTCAAGCGCCAGTGAAAATTCCCAGTTAGTAGTATTTGCACATAACGCGACTACAAAAACGAACGTAACTGGCACAGACAACAATATTATAGCCGCGGAAATTGAAAATGACGAACCGATGTCGAGCTCGGCAAAGGTCATTTATCTCCATCACAGCACCGGTGGAGTAATCTGGGACGGTGGAGTAGACACTACGATTGCAAATTACAACACTAACCACGGCACAAAATACAGTATAACACAAATGGAATTTCCGAAATCACGTTCCTATGGATGGAATAACTATCCTTACGATTATTGGAATATCTGGGTAAATCATGCTGATGTTTCTGTCTATAAGAAAGAACCTACTTTGGAAATACTGACTAAGACTTATGACGTCATCGTTTGGAAGCACTGTTTTCCGGTCAGCAGCGTTGTTGACGATACCGGTTTTCCGGATATAACTTCCAGTGTCAAAAGTGAAGAGAATTATAAGCTGCAATACAACACCCTGAAAGCGAAGATGCATGAGTTTCCGAATAACCGCTTCATCGTTTGGACCAGCCCAGCTTTGGTCGAAAGCGCGACCAATGCCGAAGAAGCCAAAAGAGCAAAAGACTTTGCGAACTGGGTCAAGACGACCTGGGATAAACCCGGGGATAATATCTATATATGGGATTTCCGCGACCTGGAAACTGGAGGGGGGCTATACCTCTTGCCGGAAAATGCCGCATCAACTTCAGATTCTCACCCTGATCCCACTTTTGCCGCTACCGCCGCTCCACTGATCGGCCAGCGTATCATTGATGTCATAGAAGGGCGCGGTGATAATTAGTGTTATTCCAAAGCTTGACCATCCTTTATCATGAAACGCTTTGTAAGGAGTTAGATATCTAGGCGTAAAAAATAATTCCTATCTCAAGGGGTTTTATTTTATTTTTGCAGCTTATCGCGCATCAAAACATCCAGTTCATCAAATATGTCGTTAATCTCACAGATAATTCATCATGGTTTGCCACTTATAAGAGCGCGTACTTCTGAACGAGTAACCGAGACATGTTCAGTAATTTTATTATATCTCTTGTAAAATAGCTTTTTTCTTTACCATCTCGACTAAACAAAGAACTGAGCGGGATAGAAATGTCTACCAGATTATCGCCTACTCAATATACTCAATAATATGTGTTTTCAAAACATCAAAGTTTTCAATTTTATCAAAACACACCATGAAGTTTAACTTACTATGAGATGCATGACCGCATAAAAGATCAAATCCCCGAAAACGACGGCAGTAATAAAGCCCGCTGTAATTGAAAGCATAAACGGCAGGCCTGGAGTAACCCAGATATCTTTCTCAATCAAACCTTTTTTCAGATACTCTTCAAGTTCTGGTCTCTTGTTTGCGTTGAAGTCGAGTTCTGTTCGTGCAAACCCTCTTTTTAGGCTTCCGCTGTCGTCAAATTCAAATTTCTCAAGTAGACCAAGGTGTTTCTTATTTTTAAGGGAAGAAACCTCAGTTCTGTAACCTATAAACATATAAAGCGGATTCTTAAGCATTTCAGGAGAGAAATGCAGGAGATTATAACTGAACATTCCTAGAGGAACGAGCGTTGTCAATAGAAGAGCGTTTTCCAGAACCGTGAAAGTGAAAAGCCCTATAGGTGGAACCCCAAGTAGGGGATATATATTTCCTGAAAAGCTAAACACCGGATAAGAAGGAAAAAGGATGGAAAGTACGATCAATCCTTTTGCATCCCCTCCCCCAAAGGCTCCAAACTGGAAAAGAATATAAACGACAACAAAAACAAGAATTCCTGAAAAAAGAAGAGGCACGAGGTAGGAAACTCTGTCTGTATAAATTTCGTAAAAAATAAATACCGACCCCAATAAAAGCATGTACTTCCAGACTTGATTCGAAACCCTGCGGGAGTTCAGATCTGAATAGCAAGAGTAAAGTAAAAATGGCATGCTGAAGAGGATTTTGAGGATTTCTATCATAAAAATCAGGCGATTAAATTGCTCGTATGGTTAGTAAATTATACTTTGTTACTTTTTTAACTTATCGTTTGATTAAAGATTTCCAAAATAATAGAAGAAATTTCAGTTACAAACAGAAAAATTCTAGTAAAGATTTCTCTACTTTAATACCCTCAAAATGAGTGAAAATAGAAATTCCTGTAGAAAAAATATAAAATTAATTTCATAACAGGTCCGGGTAAGCCCAAAATCAATCCACAAGCGATAAGCTTATACATAAGGAGTTCTATTTTATGGTCGTTTAACCCTTTTAATTTTCAAATGCAAGTCATGGGCTCGTGGTCTAGACGGTTATGACGTCGCCTTCACACGGCGGAGGTCCTGGATTCGAATTCCAGCGGGCCCACTTTATTTATATCCTTTTTTTTAATTTAGAGGTTTTATAGACGTCTTTTTGAAAAAATGAGATTACAAAAAGCTTCATTTCTGACGGATAATACTTAATTTATATTTCCAGCCGTTCAATATATTCATCGGCCATGTTTTATTTTCCTACAAAATATCAGTTAGAGATCTAAAGTAAAGCTCAAAATTAAAAGAGATACAGCAATTAAACAATCGCTAGAAGGGTCTAAATTGTACTTCCATACCACATAACCACAGATCAAATAAGAAATAACAGCCGAGATTATATTAAGGCTAGATAACCCTTTTTTTCCCAATATTAAGCCTTCTGAGTATCCATTACTTACAGATCACGTTTCAATTTCTATTGAGTTTTCAAGTTAATTGAAATAAACAAGCAGCGATTATTATAATAACAAGGAAATGTTTCAATCTCTAGTGAGTCTTCAAGTTAATTGCAATTTACTGGCATTTCAAGACTATCGCAAGAAGGCATAAACCATGAAGATATTTGGAACTATACTTAAAACTATATTGGACATATTAATTTTATGTATAATCGGTATATGTCTTTCTGCTATCGTTATACTTAGTGGGAACCCAAATAATCAACGAATTTGCGTTTTGGTGGTCGGGTTATGTTTTTCAATGGTGTTTATTCTTTGTAATGTAGCAGAGCAACTCAAATGAT
>DASXVB010000244.1:0-3538 GCA_036504475.1 Methanosarcina sp. | reverse complement strand
GGCGAACATTTTTTATATATTAACTAAATGTATGCTCCTGATTGAGGTGAACCCATGGAAACAAAAACCATTAAAATTAGTGCTGAACTCTACGACGCACTCGATTTTTGTAGAGATAGAAACAGCGATAGTGCATGGGAGTCAAGAGGTACGATAATTACAAAACTATTAGCACGATATGATGATACCTGTCAACTTATACACGAAAATGGTAGCTACTGGTTCATGACTAATGGCAGGAAACGGAGTTTTCCGGAGCTCTCTCATACTACAGAAAATGTGAGAATCACGCAAGACCTTCACGATGGACTCAATGAAGCCAAAATTCATCCTGATGAGACAATAAATACGCTCTTGCAGCGTTTGTTATTTTCTTATTATGGCAATAAGCTGGTATATCGTATAAATATAAAATCCACCAGCAACAAGGACAGCCAGGAATTAATGTTTTTCATGCACGAGGTACTGCTGACAGAACCAAAATTTAATAACGCATTATTTGTCGAAGTTGTAAAAATAGAAAATTACCCGGAAATAAAGAGTAAGTACGAAAAAAGCACGTTACCTCTGTCGATATTGTACGATTTTGAAGGCCACGAGGTGTGGCGAATGGAAGGAAAACATGATTTATATGAGGTAAGAAGAAAATTAGAGTCGTTTATCGATTCTTTAGAAGAGTTTATTGATTGATATGTATATTGATTGACGTTGGCTAGGCTTGTAAAAAGGCGATGGATTATGTTCGCGCCAGCGTTCTCTAGCCATCAACATCTGTAATCAGCATTATCTAACCAACAATATAATATTACTTAGCGGATAGAATTATATTTTTAAGATTATTTTTCCTGGGTTTACGAGGAGATTTTCATCCCTGTACAAGTTGCCAGGTATTCGACTGAAATAGAGTAACTCTCAAATTTTACTAAGAGCCTATCCGAAAAGTGGTTACTTGCTACAACTTTTACGATATGCAATAAGCAAAACCGGAACGGGTACACTGATATTATAGACCTTATAGACCTATTGTGAGTTTTCAAAATGCATCACTGACTTTTCGGATAGACTCTTTATAATATCTCTGATTTCAGTCTTGTTTCACTCAAGAAGCTTTATCATTGCTTTTACACTCTTGAACATATCTGCAATCATAGGCGTAGTAATATCTGGTTCTCCAAGGGTTGAATTGGCAGCTTCGATCATACAGTCTGGGTATTCAAGACTCTCGTTAAGTTGTGCCATGTTTTCATTTAAGGAAGCAAAATCATCTTCTGTTTCACTCAAATTTTCAGAGTCTGATTCCAGCATAGCAATTATGGAATTTGTTGTTGCTATGCCTGTATCTGTCCCTTCTATTGTAGGTTTCAGAGACGGGTATTCCTCAACGCGAGAGTTCAGAAGTCCGTCTATACGGTTAAGGTTAAGATCAAGCATTTGAAGCATGGATGTGAGAAAACGAAAGTTCAGGCCTATTTCCTGATCAGTCAGCTCACTTTCATTATACATTGATGCAAGATCTGTTTGATTACTTTTATTTTCTAACACGTTCTCCGTTTCATCAGTTAACGCTACCGAAGTTGGAAGTGTTGACAGTATAACCAAGAGGCTTGCAGCTACTACAAGGTAAAAAACCTTGACTTTATTCACAAGAATCTCCCCACTAGTAATCCTTGAAACTTTATTTAATCCCCAATACGATAAAGGTAATCAAGTATGTCTATAAAAACATAGTGAATTGTGTGAAATATTATATGAAGTAAAAACTTTAGGAATATAAACGAATTGTTAATAACTATCTTTAGGACTTACGCACTTGGGAAACAAAATCAAATACGGTAATCATTGTGGATTAAATTCACATTTTAGACAGTTCATGGTCTAATACTGATGATTTTTCAGTTCAACTGTGTAAGTCTTAATCTTAAAACCAAGAAATCTTTAATATTTCAATTATTTGTTCTTCTGAGAAGAAAAATAATATTGCATTTTTCAAAATTATTCTCCTTAGATAAATTGAAAAACAATGTCTCTTATCTATAATTCAGTATTATTGACTCAGTTCAATATCTTTATAAATCAGCCAGCCCTCTTGAGCGAAGCTCAGTGTCATTATTTAGAAATTAGTCCGCTTGAGCGAGCGAAGCGAGTGAAACGGACAGCGTACTGCAGAGCCGCAACTCTGCCGAAAAGGACCACATCCTCCCGAGACGGAACTCGGGAGGCGAAGCATTTACATTGTAGTCAGACATACAGTGCAGAAAGCTGATAAAATAGGCCGACAAAAAGACAAACACAAATAAAAATAAAAGACTAATAGAGGAAAAGCAATGGCTGTATGGAAGGGAAAGAAAGTGGTTCTTAACACCACAATGGGCAATATAACAATCGAACTTTTAGAGGACATGCCGATTACGGCAGGAAATTTTGCAAAACTGGTAGAAAAAGGCTTCTACGATGGAGTTATTTTCCACAGAGTCATCGACAAATTTATGATACAGGGTGGGGATCCGACAGGTACAGGCATGGGCGGGCCAGGTTATGAAATTCCGGATGAGTTTACAAGTCATAACCGTAACGACAGGGGCACTCTAGCTATGGCAAATGCAGGCCCGAACACAGGTGGCAGTCAGTTCTTTATCAACCTTGTGAATAATAATTATCTCGACAAGATGCACCCCGTCTTCGGAAAGGTAGTGGACGGCATGGATGTTGTGGATTCTATCGGAAAAGTGAAAACTGACCGCCAGGACCGCCCGAAAACCGAAGTAAAAATTATAAAGGCCGAATTGGTTTGAAGCTTCTTGTGTCTGAAGCTTCTTGTGTCTGAAGCTTCTTATATTTCAGGACAATTCCTACCTTTTATTTTTCCACTTGCTTATTATTTGGTGCTCTTTTTATAGTTAGTTGTATTACAGATTAAATTTGATATATCTTTTTATAATGGAGAAACGAGTATCAAAACCAAAGTTTACTGATGTTTTTTTGTCCTAATTAAGATTGTAAATTTTACGGTATTCCAGGGAAAGGAAATATCATAGGCAACGGTATCTATCAAATCAAGAACAAGAGAGTTCGAAAATATATCTGCCGTAATGCGGCAGAGTATTCAACAACAGTATTCTGATTAATCAATGTTTGAAATTGTAAAAATAGTATTCATTTGTATTCGGTTAAGATACGGTCTATCAGAAATGTGTTATTTTGTTGCCATTTCTGTAAACCTATAAATGGAAATCGAGATGCATAGAGGATTGCAGTAGTCGTTTTAACGTTAACAGATTCTTTACCCAAATACAAATGAATCTTTTTTCAATAATATCTGAAATTTTGTGCCCAACCCTATGAAAGCAATTTTCTTCAAGGTGTATGCCGATTTTACTAGTATTTCATTAATACATGGGTTCGTTTTCTCAATGTTTATATAATATGCATGGATCTATGGAAAAAATTAAATGTCAGGACTTAGGCTAATAAACAGTCGTTATTCTTGGCATTCGGACTTGCAGCTTTCAGCCTTAGAATTGAACAAAAAGTTTACATG
>DASXVB010000243.1:0-6548 GCA_036504475.1 Methanosarcina sp. | reverse complement strand
AGAAACCCCACTGCGTCGGGCTTCAGACATCAAGCGGGCTTCTGTCCGGTTTCTTTCGGCCCTGATCCTTTCATCAATTTCTTTATGTCTATAGGCTTTCGGAACTCTTTCCTTAATAAGCACTTTCTTTCCTTCAGGTCCGTCTTCCAGGTAGACAACAGCCTCGGCCCCGTTATCCAGCGTTTCTCCAATCCGAAGTGAAGTTCCAGGGGTTATTTCAGGAACTCTTTTCATTTCTTCTTCTCTAATCCAAGTCACTTTTACGTCATCAGTCCGGTAACTTGGGTTTACGCGAGATTCTTCAAGGGCAAGAGTGTTTCCTGATTTATACATCAGAAGCCCGGTGTATGCAATCATTGTCCCATTATCTCCCATAAAGCGTTTTTCGGGAACATAGAACTTCGCACCTCTGGCTTCACACATATCGTTTAACATTTCCCGGAGTCTTGTATTTGCCCCAACTCCTCCTGCCAGCAAAACTTCTTTTTTTCCAGTATGGGCAAGGGCTCGCTCTGCAACCTCGACAACCATTGCAAAAGCCGTTTCTTGGTAAGAATAGCAGACATCTTCAAGGGGAGCTTTTTTCAGGGCTTCGCTGGCTGCTGTGGATAGCCCGGAAAAGGAGAGATCCATACCTTTTATCACATAAGGGAGATGGATATATTTTTTTGCATTTTTTGCATATGCTTCGATCTTTGGTCCTCCTGGATGCGAAAGACCAGCATTTCGCGCAAACTTATCCAGGGCATTTCCAAGCCCTATATCCAGTGTTTCCCCAAAGACTCTGTATCTTCCTCCCATATAGGAAATAACCTGAGAATTGGCCCCGCTTACGTAAAGAACAACAGGATCTTTTGCAGGCGTTCTCCATATCCCTATTTCTATATGAGCAATACAGTGGTTGACTCCTATCAGGGGAACGCCCAGGGATATAGAAAGCATTCTAGCTGCCGTTGCAACCGTTCGGAGGCACGGCCCAAGTCCCGGTCCCTGAGAAAAAGCTATTCCATCAATCTCTGAAGGCTCGACTCCTTTTTCTTTTGCCTCTGCAAGAAGCTTTTTTATAACGCTGGCTGCGTACTTTGCGTGGTGTTGGGCTGCTTCCCTAGGGTGAATCCCTCCGTTTTGGGGTTTGTAGGTTTCTGTGACCTCGGCAATAATCTCTGTTTCTGTCACGATTGCGGCACTCAGGTTCCAGGCAGTGCCCTCTATTCCAAGGATGAACGTGTTTTTCAAGGCTTACGGTCTCCTTCCAGTCCTTTTTGCTGTCACTGCCTTCGATAATACCGGAGAGAACTTATATACATTTGCATCCCGAGTCCCGTCTCGAGAGGACGGGGTCCGTTTCACTCGCTTCGCTCGCTCAAGCAGACTAACTTATGGGACAGAAATTTCCGTGTCTTTCCGTGGTTATCGAAAAATGAGTAGATTCTCTTAGAGGCTGTCTTAAAATTCAAAATCATTCATACAATTGGATAGTGAACAAGGTTAGCTTAAATTCATACTGTAAATTTTTTCCGAAATTCAGGTACACTTTTCCTATGGGCCTTACGCACTTGATGTACAAAATCAAATGCAGCATCCATCATTGTTTGAGATTGGACTCCCAATATTTAATGGCTTAATGCTACTGTTTTTCAGTTCGAGTGTGTAAGTCCTATCCCAATTATAGAACCAAATTTAATTTTAAGACATGCTCTTAGAAGTATCATGTTTGAGAAGCCAGGAGAATATTTGATAGTTAAGAGTTTCGGCATAATAACCTACATTCCGCAGTATTTTTTTCAAAAATCAATGCTTTTCCTGATAACGTTTTTGGAAAATACTATAATAATTGATACTCTAAATGAAACTTGGTGAAAATTAGATGATATCGATTTTTGGTCTCTATAATACACCTTATAGTTGCTTTTAACTTCTACACCGAAGCCCAAAAATTAACATTAGGACAAAAATCGATAACAGAAAAAATTATGAAAATGCTAAAATTTACTGCGGAAAGTGGGTTTAAAGCCTGCTTGAGATTTTATCTCTGTTGAGCCCCGGGTTTCTTCACCTCTAGCGTACTTTGTATTCATGCAAGTGGTGGGATCATACCTCTACTTAATCCAGGGGAAATCTTCCTTGTGGTAGCTTCAGTCTCCAACTGGGGTATCTGAGTGTACATTCCCCTCTTAAGATCAGCCCTCACCATCTCAAGCAGCTCCTGACGAGTCAGTTTATTCTGGCTCTTATTTATGTTCTGGCACAAGTAATAGGTGAAGGCTCCATGCCAGTCTTCTTCTATTTTGGCATCTGCGCTGGTCTGGTCAGACCTACATGCAGACCATAATGTATGCTGCAAACCGATACCCTTCGCTTTCAATGATTCGGCCATCCCTCTGGGCATGTAATCTTTTATTTGCTTGAAGGCCTCTAGAGAAGGTGGCGGCATGAATCTGGGCTTGCGGTCCAGCAAGAAATCGATAGCTTTCAGGCCGGTGCCGCTATGGCAAGTATCGAAGACGCACTCCAGAACCACTGACGAGGGTAGCTGAAGAAAAAGATCATTTAACTCATCATCGGTTATAATGTGAGCAGGGTCCCATATATTCCCCTTCTGAGCAAGGTCGGTTGGACAGAAGGCCTCATCTGCCTTATCTAGCTCATCCTCGTTTAGGTCTGGGACCTGGGTACCATGGCTGGAGATGCTAAAAAACAGATAGTTGTACCTGCCTCCTTTTGCCCCGTCTACCATCTCGGTCAGAGTTGCCATGATATTGGCTTTCGTGGCCTGATCATCTGTGAGGCTGACGATATCTCCATCTGTGAAGCCCATATATCTTTTCAGGACAGAAACCATGTCAGCTACATCATTTACACATCCATTCAAAGCTGCCTGAGGATAGTTCTGAAATTTGTTTATTCCAACACATAAAGCTCTCTGGCTTTCCATAGACTACCTCCATTGACACTGATCAAGTTGATCAACAATTCTTTTATTAATTATTCTGTACCCAAGTTCCGCTTTTTAGACGCATAAGCTTCTAATGATATCGAATTATGCACTTAAACTGGCAGCCTCGCGAATTTGCTGTAAATTTGAAGTCAAGTTTTTGTGTACCATGGAGAAAATTGATCTTCTGATATGGAATTTTCTTTTCAATAACTTCTTGAGACTCGTGATTTTACAGAAAAATTGGCACACTGCCCTTAAATTTAAGCACATGAATTACAGGTTCTAATTTCAAAATCACAATCATCTGGTATGTCATACTTGTGGAATTAGGCGTATGCGCTTAAAATTTGGGAACTCAGGTTATAAGAAAAATCCATTGATAAACCCATTCAGTGTATTGAGTAATACATATTACAAACAATTATTATAATAATCGAGATATAAAATGCTAGTAAGAATAGTTCAGAATATGCTTATCAGTTAACTTTAGAGTTTTTACTTAAAAAGGTAAAAAGAGGTATTTGGGTTCGGAGAATTATTTATGTATTTTAGATTATACTTTTGATTCATCCATACCTACTTCTGAATTATTAGTTGAAATATCAAATTTTACTTTTTCTCAGGACTTCAAAACTTTCCGAGCTTTCGCACGCTTTCTTCCATGGGTTCGGGAGAGAACAGGCTTCTTTCAAGCCTCTCATTAAACTCATCAAGTATGGATGCAGGAATCTCAAAATCAGGAGGTGGAGGAGTAAGAGTTTCCAGTTCCTCTTCTTTCTGCCTTCTGTGCCTGAGTTCAGGAAGGAGAAGGAGAAAAACCAAAAACAGGATAAAAACTATGTACTCTCTGCCGTAAATCGACCATGAAATATAGCCTACGAAAGAAAAAATGTCATTTACATAGGATGCTAGCCAAGAGATAATTGGAAGGGAAGAGACTGCTGGATGGGATATTAAAAGGCTGAATATAAAAAAGAAAATGAACCCAAAACTCATTTTTTTGAGTAAGCTGTGAGTCTTTGAATTAAGCCACCATTCCCACCAGGAAGGCTTCAGGGGACCTGTGTGAATACTTTTGAGGAGCAAGGCTGCAGGTTTTTTATCTCGGCTGGGGTTTCCAGTTTCAGGCATTCATCAAGCCTATCGGCAGCTTTTTGGAAATAATGGGCTCGGCAGTAAAAAAGGCCCAGAAAATAAAGTGTATAGGCTTTCAGTTCATTACCTTCAGATCTCTGCCAGATGACTGCTTTTTCAAGCTTCTCTGCGGCTGCAAGGAGCATGTACCTGAAGCGTGTACTGTTTTCCTCAAGAGTGATTTCCGCATACATATATTTTGCATATGCGTACCAGAGTAGCAGTCTTCGGTCTTCTGTATTCAAGGCAAGAGCTCGCCTGAAGGATTCAATCGCTTCCTCACAGGCCTGCTCTTCAAGTTCTACCCGACCTTTAAGGTTCCTTGAGAATGCACTTTCAGGAGCTTCTGAAATCGAGGCTTCGAGCTCTTTTAATGCGCCTCTGCTGTTTCCAAACCTGAAGTAGAGCTCTGCAAGCCCGTTTCTGGCGTGGAAATTTTTCGGATTTACATCTATTGCTTTCCTGTAGGCGTCGAGAGATCTTTCGAAATCTTCCAGCCTGAAATATGCAAAGCCAAGTAGGCAGGCAGGTAAATCTGAGTTTATCTCGTCTATTGGTAGCTTTTCAAGGATTTTAATGGCTTTCTCAAACTCCTGCAGTCTTATTAGAGCAAAAGCTTTCATGACTGAAGCCTGAGTATCTTGAGGGTCGAGGGTAAGAATCCTATCAAACGCTTTCAGGGCTTCTCTCCACTTTTCGCAATGTGCAAAAACAAGGCCTTTTCCATAGCACGAAATTTTTTCATTTTTGGAAAGTCTCCTGGCGTCCTCGAAAGCTTTTAAAGCATCCTGATGTCTGCCTAAGGCATCCAGAGCAAGTCCTTTAGCATTCCTGAGAATTTCCAGCCTGTTACTTTCCTCAACAGGGCTCAAAATTCTAGGTTCTTTATTCTCCTCATTTTTCACGGATTTTTCTGCCTTTGAGGCTGAATAAATAGCTTTTTCGGCATCTTCTAGAGTTTCCAGAGCATTTTCATATTTTTTCAGGCAGATGAGAGTAATTCCTTTGCAAATATGAGGAAAAGAGTTTTCAGATTCCCTTTTCAGGGCATTGTCAAAAGATTTAAGAGCTTCCTTATAATCTCCAAGCTCGGCAAAAGCAAACCCCCGGTATTTCCAGTTATTATCTTCGATTTCTCCTTCAGGAACTCCATCTGACAGTTCCAAATATTTTCTAAAAGCTGTTTGGAGCTGACTTTCAAGAATCTCTTCAAAGTTTTCTTCCTGATGCTTGAGCCGGGAAAGAGCGACTCCCCGATTAAAACGAGCAGATAGGCTTTCATAGTCAAGTTCAAGGAGTGTTTCATAAACCTCAAGAGCTTCCCTGTATTTTCCAAGCTTGTAGAGCGAGTTTCCCTTCCCATTCCATGCAAAAAGGTTTTTTGAGTCAAGCTTTAGAGCTTCTTTAAAGGTATCGAGGGCTCTTGAGTAATCTTCTAACTTATAATATACTTCCCCAAGCCCACTCAGAATGCCACTACTTTCAACTCCAGAAGAAAGGGCTTTTTCATAAGCCTTCAGAGCTTCGTAAGGTTTTCCAAGAGCCAGGAAGCAACTGCCTATCCCTCCCCATCCTTCTGGACTCGAAGGATCAACTTCGAGATTTTTCCTGAAAGCATCAATGGATTCCTGGTATTTTCCAAGTGCCAGAAGGGCTTTTCCTTTGCCAGTTGTTGCTTCTATCAGAGAGTTGTCCAGTTCAAGCGCGTTTTCAAATGCGTCAAGAGCCTCTTGGGGCCTGCCCAATTCTCCTAGAAGCCTACCTCTTTCAAGCCTGCTTTTTACGTTTCTTGGCTCAAGAATAAGGCTTTTTTCAAAAGCTGAAAGAGCTTCCTCTTTCCTTCCCATGTCTCCTAGAATTCTACCCTGGATTTCCCAGGCAGTCGCAGATGAAGGTTCAAGTTCCAGAGCCTTTTCGCAGGTTCTCAAAGCTTCTCTCTTTCTGCCCAGGGCAAGGTATGCTTTTGCTTCGCCTTCCAATGCCCCTGAGTGGGAAGGTTCTAGCTTAAGGATTTTTCCATAAGCTTCAAGTGCCTCCTCATTTCTCCCAAGCACAGATAGGGTTGTTCCTCTATAGTACCAGGCCTTCAGGTTTTCGGGATTATAATCGGCAACTCTGGTAAAAGTCCCAAGTGCTTCTTCATCTCGTGAGAGCTGTTTTAAAGCAAGTCCGCTGTAGTACAGTGCACCGATGTGCTTATCATCCCTTACGAGTACTCCTTTGAAAGCCTCAAGTGCTTGTTCAGGCATGTTCAGGTATCCGAAGGTAAGTCCCTTGAAGTAAAGGCCAGGCACATTGTTAGGATCAAAATCAAGAGCTCTGTCAAAAGCCTGAATGGCTTCCTCCGGCCGGTCCAGATAGCGAAGTATATTTCCTTTATATTGCCACGCAGTACTATCTTCAGGGTTTACCTCAAGTACGGCATCAAAAGCTTCAAGTGCCTTCTCAAAGTTTTCCTCTGCTCCAATCTGATTTT
>DASXVB010000242.1:0-12783 GCA_036504475.1 Methanosarcina sp. | reverse complement strand
GGAGCCATGACCGTAAAGCCGATCAGGGATGTGCTTGAGGGAAGAATATAAGGGTGAGCTCACTGATTTTTTCCTTATTTTTCCTTATACATTTTCTTCAATTCAGGTCCTGCTCCCCTAAATACAATTTTTTTCAAAGATTCATGGAAATATTCAGCTTTCCACGACAGATTAAGTTTAGATTTATTGACTATTTTGAGATTTACAAATATTTTTTGGTTTATAAAATCTCTTTATGCTTTATTCTTCCCTTGCCAGCTCATACAATTCTTGAATCCTCAAATCAACAACATCCATTGCGTCTTCAAATAGTTGCCTATCAATTTTGATCCCGAAGTATTCCTTGAGTTTTTCTTCTGGAGGCATTGTCGAGCCTGCTGATAAATAGGCAATATAGCTTTTGTTGAAAGTTTCTGGGTCTTCCCTGTACTGTTTGAAGAGGGCGAGGGTTATTGCCTTTGAAACCGCGTAGTTGAAAGTATAGTAGTTGCTTGTCAGGTAAATATGGTTGATATAAGTCCATTCTGCGGAATCTTCAGGGTAATATTCAATTGACAGACTCCTGTATTCTTTAGAGAGGTCTGTCCATATAGCATTAAGTTCCGCTCCGCTTACCGTTTCTTTTTCTGCGCAGAGCCTATGTGCTTTATATTCAAATTCAGTAATCATCGGCTGTTTGGTAAAGAAATTTTGATAATCCTCGATCTGTTGGGAAAGTACAGCAACTGCAGTATCCCTATCTGAATTTTTAACAACGTGATCAACAAAGAGTTCTTCGTTGAAAGTGGAAGGAATTTCCATTTCGTAAATCGTACCTGAGCAGTAAAGATAGTTTACAGAATTACTCATCAGGTAGAAGTTAATTGCGTGTCCAAGCTCATGAGTTAAAGTCTTCTGATCTCTGATAAGGCCATCATAGTTCATAAAAATAAGAGACGGGGACTTCAGAGCACAGAGATCGGTACAATAACCTCCAGGTTGTTTTCCGTGCTCTGGGTCAGGATATACATCTATGAAATCACCTGTCGTTGTTTTTAAAAAGATTTCTTTAAAATGAGGATCCATCCTGAAATAGGATTTCTGAATTTCTTTCAAAGCATCTATATAAGCATACTTCTTACCAGGGTGATCTGTCAACTGTAGCATAAGGTCATATGGCTTGAGGGTTTCAAGTCCAAGCTTTTCTTTCCTGAATTCGTTATAGGCCTCAAACACATCTTTTCTTTCCTTAAAAACTACATTCATGTCATTAACCTGAGTATCGGTAAGATAAAGGTTATACAGACTGTAGTCATAAAAATCCGTGTAATTTAATTCTCTGGCAACAAGATCATCAAGCTGGGCTTTTTTGGAATAGAGAGCTGCCATAGAATCGGATTCGTTTATCAGGTGATAAAATCTCTTTTCATAACATCTTTTCCTGTTTTCCCGGCTTGGGTCCGTTGAAAGTAGGGTATTGTAGGACTGGGAATTGACGGAAAATTTCTCCCCAGTCTCAAGCGCTATCTCTCCTGCCATTGTAACCTTATTTGTGATCTGCGAAAGCGCTTCAGTCTCCAGTTTCATGCGCTGGTTTTCAAGTTCTGCAAGATACATAGCCTGGGATTCATTCATTGGCCTGTGCTCTACAAACCTCATATAGTGAGCTTCAAAATAAGCCCTGTAAGTTTCAAGCTTGAGCTCTTCAGAAAAGAGTCTGTTCCATTCTTCCTTACCTAGTGAAGTCAATTTTACGGTTGCAAAGGCTCTGGATTTCTCATATGTGGTAATCAGATCCTGAGCATTTCCAAGCAGAAAATTAAAAAACGGTTCATTCACGTTTTTACTGAGTTGAGTATATGCGTAAGTATAAAGTACCTCAAGCGATTTTGAGTAATCCTTCTCAGTTTCCAGATAATCAAGTACAACAGGTCCCGACAGTTTTTCAAATTTTGAGCGGAAAATTTCGTTTATCTCCTGTGGTTTCTTTTTTAACCTTTCAAGTTCTTTTGAAGCATTTTCCTTGTTACTGAAAAGATATGAGTCGTTCCATTCCGTCGGAATCTTCTCGGAATCAAGCTCTTCGAAAGTATATTCATTGCCTGTGCTATTTTCATTACCTGTGCTACTCACTGTGCTTTCAGAGGCTTTCTCCAGCTTTCCAGAATCCCTGCCTTTCGGAAAAACTGCAAGTGAGAGTAATGCTCCGATAGAAAGTGAACCCTTAAGCATTCCTGATGCTGTGAACCCTCTAACCAACTTCAATTTCATAAAATCCCTACCCATTATATGATGTCAGAATATACGTTTACTATATTTGGCTGTTAATGTTTTTTCTTCGATTATAATCAAAAAATCATTTATTTATTCGAAATTACTACATTATTTAATGTATAGAAATAGATTGCCTTATATTAACTTGTAGTACGATCTATTTAGAGAAAGCTGTCTACGTAACGATCTGCTCAGGCTAATACTCTTTCCTCATAATTTAATACACCCTCTATTTCTTTTTCCGGCACCAATTCTTCAGGAACTTTTTTTGTATCCGTCTGAATGCGAACTATGCGTTGCGGTAAAGGAATCTCTATTCCATTTTCTTCTAGGCTTTGCTTTATGTTCCATAGAATCCTGGTTTTTATCCCAAACCACTCATTCACAGGTGCCCAAATTCTGACAGTAATATTTACCGAACTGTCCGCGAGGTCATTTACAAAAACGGAAGGAGAGGGGTTGAGAAGGGCAAAGGGTTCTTTGTCAATAAGGTCTTTGATAAGAAAGATGGCAGCATTGGCATCGTCACTGTAACGAATCCTGATCGTATACTCAAACCTTCGGACAGGATGACCTACAATATTTGTGATATTTGTTGTAAAAACCTGCTGATTGGGGATACGAACAAGAAGGCCATCATAAGTCCGTATAAGGGTAGAAATTATTCGTATATCTGTAACATAACCCGATACATCGTTTATTTGAACCTGATCCCCTATTTTTATGGGTCTTTCAGCCATTAGGAAAACACCTGATACTAGATTTCCCACTATGTTCTGACTTGCAAAACCAAGAACAATACCCGCGACCCCTCCTGCCAGCAGGAGCCCTGAAGGATCAATTCCTATTAGAGATAAATTAGAAAAAAATACAATAGTAAGTATGCCATAGTAAAGAAGTTTAATGATAGTCTCACGAATATCCTTACTGACTCTATCTTTGAGAGACCTGCGAAGGTAAAGTGAAAGAATTTTGGCAAAGAGGGTTGAAAAAGAAAGAATGAGTATAAACTCTAGTACAGAACCCAGAGTTAAGGTACCATTTGAGGTAGAAAGGCCGAGGTCGAGAAAAGCGAGATCCATAGTCAAAATCCCCATCCCATATAAAATTTAAGGGGTACAAAACCAAGCTTTTGGAGGCTGTAGACCCCGAAAGCTTCTTTCCTGGCTTTAAAGTCTTTAAGAGGACTGCTTTTTAACTCCCCATTAATATGCTGCAGTTCAAAACCTGTTTCAGCCGTATTCCTGTTGAGAATATCCATGTGTGCCCGCATGAAAACATCGCCTTCATAGTAAAGTTTCATACCGTAAGCACTGAAGACTGCCTTTGAGATCGATGCCCAATCTGAGGAGGCGTTTCGAAGGGTCAATTCCATAATTCCCTCCTGTAGAGGGTTAGGGGAAGGAGAAGTTGAATATATTTTACTTTTCCAGTGTTTGCAGATGACTCCATATGAAACCTCCCCGTAGAGGGTAAATTTCTGCCTTACTAAGCTCAGTACATCCAGAAGCTGGAGATTTTTGTTTCCCTTGTCCGAGATAAAAATGCCTATTTCTATAGGAAAAGTCAGAAAAATCTTCCTTTTTGATCCTCCCGAAAGAAGTAGTGTTTTCTCAAATTCAATCAGCAGATTTGGGGTAATTTCTTTCGGGGTATTTAAGGGCTCTACTGGATTTATGATCAGGTGCTTTCCATTTCCAAGGATTATTTTTTCTACAGTATCTGTCTCAAATGTTCTTCTGTATACCCACTGCTCTCCATCGCGTTCCACAGAAATTGAAATTCCTTCCTGCTCCACTGAAAAAGGGGGATCATAATAGCCGTACATAATATCCCTGGAGTTAACATTTTTTTGTAAATCCTTAAATTTCTTAATATAGAAGTATAACATTATAAAAATTTTGATCTTTAAAAGCCTTTCCTTAAAAAGAAATTAAGAAAAAGGACAAGAAGAAATAGTGGAAAAGAGAATAAAAAGAACCAAAGAAAAAAGAAATAAGTATAGAATGGGAAAAAGAATAAAAGAGAATATAGAAGGGCTTCGAGAAAAAAAAGTCAAACCCATCTTCTTTTCTTAAAATAGACAAACATACTAACTCCTATGAAAGTCATTCCGAGCATTACTACAGGATACCCCCAGCGCCATTTAAGCTCAGGCATACTTTCAAAGTTCATTCCATAAACGCCTGCTATGAAAGTAAGGGGGATGAAAATCGTTGCAATCACTGTCAGAACCTTCATAACATCATTCATCCTGTAGCTTACGCTGGAGAGATAGATATCAACCATTGAAGACAAAATATCCCGTAACTCTTCGACTGAATCAATTACTTGGATAGTATGGTCATAAATATCTCTTAGATAAATGCTGGTACTCTCTGTAATAAGATCTGATTCGACTCTCTGCAAACCATTTATCAGCTCCCTAAGAGGCCAGACGGCTTTTCTAAGGGTGATCATATCCCTTTTATACTTCTGAATAGTCATGAGGGTTTCAGGCCTTGGTTGTAGTACTAACCCTTCTTCAAGATACTCAATTTCGTCTCCGAAATGTTCAAGAATTAAAAAGTAATTATCAACCACAGCGTCAATAAGGCTATAGGCAAGATAATCCACCCCACTTTTCCGCAAGCGAGAAGCCGGATTTTCAAATCTTTCTCGCACGGGATCAAAAACATCTCCTTCCCTTTCCTGAAAAGAGAGAAGATAATTGAAGCCGATAATAATGCTTATCTGATCTATAAGAATTTCTTCCTTTTCTTTATCAAGAAGCATCATTTTTAAAACTGTATAAATATATGAGTCGTAATCTTCAGTCTTGGGCCGCTGCCCCGTATTGAGCACATCTTCAAGAGTAAGGGGATGAATATTGAAATAACCCCCGAGCTTTTCTATAATATCTACCCTATCCAGCCCATCCACATTTATCCATAAATTGATATCAGGCTGGCCCTTAAATTCAAGGCACTCCTCGATTGTCTCCAGCTCTTTTTCTATAAGTTTTTCACTGTTATAGGCCAGAACCCTAATTACTACCTTTTCGGCCTTTTTCTCTCCTACGTGAACAAGCGTTCCAGGTGCAAGTCCGGTTTTCAATCCTCTTCTTTCAAAAGTCCCCATGCTTGTTTCTCTGCCTCACCTTCTGGTAAAAATAGATTAGTAAGTAATTAAAACTTCATTAATTTAAGTCTGTGTATAAGTTTTTGTCTAAATGTCTTTAGTAAACATTAAAAAAAGTTTCGCATATTTTCAACATAATCAGATTCTCTTTGAAATAAGCTTTTCATATGGTTGCAGATAAATATATGTATTATCTATTTAATAGAATAATATGCTAATTATATAATAGACCTCTTCCAAAAATTGGGGAATTTGGAAAGATTGTCAGTTTTAGGACCAAAATAGGGGTGGTTAGTATGGTTGAAAATCAGATTACGACTAGTGTATACAATATGCTTGACCAGTTTATCGCGTTTATTCCGACATTAGTAGCAATAATTCTTCTTATCATTATAGGGAAAATCCTTGGAACATTTCTTGGGAAGGTTGGTGCACGGGTACTAGATAAGATAGGACTCGACGATCTTGTTGACAGAACCGTGATAGGTGGAATGATAAGAAAAGGACAGATGAGTACGGTTGGTTTTTTTGATGCCGTCATTAGATGGCTGGTTTATATTATCTTTGCCTTAATTATCCTTAATATTCTAAATATCCAAGCAGTGAATAATTTCATCAACTTGATAATATTCTACATCCCACTTGTGATATCTGCATTCATTTTACTGCTTATAGGTTTCTTGATTGTGGATTTCATTGGGGATCTGGTAAAAAATCTACTTGTTTCAATTGGAGTAGACGAGAAATTCGAAAGGATGCCTTTCGGAATGTCGGTCAGAACAGGAGGACTGACAGCTTCAGGAATTATTTCTGGACTGATCAAGTTGTTTGGGTATTTGATATTTCTTACAACCGCATCGAATATCCTGCAGTTGACCATGCTTACTCAGTTGCTAATAAGTATTACCGAGTATTTACCCAGGCTTTTTACAGGTATTTTGATTCTGATAATAGGAATCCTTTCCATCGATATAGTGATGGATTACCTTACAAGTACAGTCAGAGGTATGAATGTAGAAGGAACAGAAATCATTCTTCCTCTTCTGAGGGGTTTTCTATTCCTAATTGTGATTCTGGTGGCATTAGATACGATGCTTGTTAACACCAGTATCCTTTACCTATTCTTCGGGCCGCTTGCATGGGGAATTGCAATCGTGGTTGCGTTCAAGTACGGGGTTAAAGACGCTCTTGTCGCATACGCTAGAGAAAGGAAGTAAACCTTCCTTTTTCATTTATCTAAAATACTTTTTCACCATTCTTGGTTAAAAGCTCTTGATTAATTGGGTATATTTTTGCCTGCCTGTTTGCTTTTATTAACTTCAGAAAATACGTGTAGATTAAGCATAAAATAAATAGATAAGTACACAAGAATAAAAAAGAAAAATATCATCGGAAAAGAAAGACGTGGTAAGAAATTAGGGAGTAAAAAATAAAAAAATAAGGAGACGAAGGGAAAGATAGAGAACGAAAAATTATACAAAAAATGTTCTTTTTGCAAGGATTTCTGAAGATTTCCCAGAATACCTTTTAGATTACTTTCTTAGACTATTTTCTCATAGTACTTTTTCCATGATGCTCAAGGATCTTTCTATATCTTTCATTGAAGCTGCATAGGATATTCTAATATGGCCATCACCCTCGTTTCCAAAGGCTGTGCCTGGAGTGACAATAACGCCATTTGAGATCAATTTCGAGGCTACTTCTGCGGAATTTGATACTTTTGGGAAAGCATAGAAGGCACCTCTTGGGGGTGGGCATTCCATTCCAAGCTCGTTCAGCCCTTTTACGAGTACATCCCTGCGCTTTCTAAACTCCTCCCTCATTGCAGTGACGGTGTCTTTAGGTCCTGTTACTGCGGCATAAGCGGCTTTCTGAGCAATTGAATTGGCGCATGCCTGGATGTACTGGTGCACCTTGAGCATCTGGTCGATGTAATCTTTCCTGGCTGCTATGTACCCGAGCCTCCAACCAGTCATTGCATAGCTTTTTGAGGTAGCGTTTACGGTAATCACATTGTCAGAATAGCTAGCAGGGCTAACATGTTCTCCTTCGTATACAAAGTACTCATAGACCTCATCTGAAATAATGGTTATATTGTGGTCGTCTGCAATTTCTGCCAGAGCTTTTACATCTTTCCTGCTTGAGACTGAACCTGTGGGATTTGAAGGAGAATTGAGGATAATAGCTCGGGTTTTTGGGGTAATTTTCTCAAGTACAGCTTCAGGCTTCATAGTAAGGTCTTCATCAAGGGGGACACTTACAGATTTGCCGCTTAGAATCTCGGTCAGTGCATTATAAGAAACGAAGCCAGGGTTTGAGATGAGGACTTCATCCCCATGGTTAAGAAGGGCTGCAAGAGCAATGGTAAGGGCTTCAGATGCTCCAGAGGTAACAATTATCTCCTCTGAAGAAACCGAAAATTTATTTTCTTCCTTGAACTTGGAACTCAGGGCTTCTCTTAATTCTGGAATTCCTGTACCTACGGTATAACCCGTAAAACCTTCGTTTATGGCTTTTATTGCCGCCGCCTTGATATGTTCCGGGGTATCAAAATCTGGCTGCCCGAGCCCAAGGTTAATTGCATCCGACCCTGCAGCTTCGAAAATCTTTCTAATTCCAGACACATCTATCCTGGCAACATTCTCTGAAAACTTTATTTCCTTCAAATTGAGCCCTCCTATATCCCTGCAGATAACTATTCTGAATGTATCCATTGCTTTCTGGCAATTTTCAGGCTTTTATTCGATGTTCGTATGTCTTGACTTAAGCTCGGCTTCCGATGCGCCTGTAAGCGTAATAAGTTGAGCAATTATTGAATCAAGGAAAATAAGCGATGTAATTTCGAAAGATGTGCCCAGAGGAGGTACGTTTTTGTAATCTCCCCGCATATTTCTTTCAAGAAAACCACCTGCATCAAGATCGTTTTTGGTCTTGCTTGGAAGAATCATAGCAATATCCGAGGTTCTACCGAGTGTAGATTCTTTTTTAGAAGTAACCGTTATGAGGGTTGAGCCAATATCTTTTACTATTTTTCCAAGATCCGCTATAGAATGAGTTTCTCCTGATCCTGAAATAGCAATTACCACATCCTGAGGTCGAACAGCAGGGGTTGTAGTTTCACCGACTACATACACACTGAATCCAAGATGCATAAGCCTCATTGCAAAAGCTTTGGCAACTAGCCCGGATCTTCCAGCTCCCATTAAAAATATTCTTTCGCCTTCCAGAATTTTCTGGATCATTGCCTTTATGGCTTCTTTATCAAGTATATCAATTATCTCATTGAGGTTTACTGCAATCATTCTCATTGATAATAGTACTTCTTCGCAGTCGTTTACCTGACCTTTTTTCATATGAGTTCTCCAAAAAACATTGAGTTAAGTACCTGGTTAAATGCTTTAATAGCTAATTGATTAGAATTTTATTTACCTGCTTGTGTCAATGATAGAAAATTTTCCTGAAATACTTTTCCTAACCTCATCTCCCCTTTATTTATCAATGAAGATCTTAGGGCAGATTTCGAAAGCTTTCACCTTGCCGCAATGACAGCAGTCCAGGTTTTACCTGCTTGTTTGCGATTCGGTTTTATAATTAATAGCTTTCAGTTCCCAGTTCTCAATATTATTCTTAAATTCGTGATAGAGTCTCTGAATATCGCAGTCACTCCCATTCCAATAAAAGTCCTTACGTACTTCTCCCTTTCGGAGCTCTTCAAGCGTAAATTGTGATAGGTGGAAAAGGGCTTTTTTATTGGAAAAGGGAATACTATAGTTTACACGATAACCGCCGGCTGTTTTTCCATAGGACACAAGTGTGTACCCTTTACTCTCATACTCCGTAATCTCATCGAAGTTGCAAATTATTTCAAATTCATGAACCGTAGACTGGTCGACTTTTGAAATTCCTAGAAGTACCTGCGCAATAATGTAATCAGGAACTTTCCGTCCAAACCATACGGCGATTTTCCCGTAAGTACAGATTACATTAACGTCATTCCTGCCCATCTCAAAGGAACCGAGGCACTGGGGAGGAAAGATTGTAGCTTCCACGTCTTGGGTTTTCTGGGCACACATTGCTTCCACTTCGTTTACTTACCTGCAGAGACAAGTGCGCTGATGAGGTTTCGATCTTTCTTAAGGGTTTTGAGCTGGTTTGCAGGCCCTATTACCGTAAGCCTCTTATTGCCCTGTTTTTTGAAAAATTTCCCAAGCAACGAACCGTCGGAATTCGCAGGATAACTTTGCATTTCGATACCTGAAAACACATCAGGCTGGATTGCTGACATTGTCATTTCTATAAGCTTTGCTTCCTCCATTGGGTTCAGGCCCTTTTCAAGCACTAGGATTTTACCTTTTCGTACCTCGTCGATTATATACCTAACTTTTTCCATTGAAGCCATCTGAGATATTCTGGCTTCGGATATCAAATCAAGCTGAATTCCTTGCATATAGATCACCCGAATTGTTTTGCCAGAGCTTCATAAAATGAATCCATTCCCACCCCTTCAAGTGCAGAAACTGGCACCATGGGATGCTGAGGGAAGGCATCCTTTATGCCGGATGGGTCGGCATCAGGAAGGTCTATCTTGTTTGCTACGATAAGAAGCGGAAGGTTTCTGGCTTCCATATTCCCTATTACTGTTACGTTGACCTGAGTATAGGGATTTTCGGTAGAATCCATAACCAGTATGACGCCATCTAGATCATCCAGCCATTTGACAGCTTCGATTACTCCTTCTGTTGCTTCTTTGGATCGCTTCTTGGATTCTGAATCACTCATTCCCTGCTCCATGAAGTCGTGGAAATCGATTTTTGTGGCAAGCCCGGGCGTGTCTACGATATCTAGGCTGATTGTGTGCCCGTTGGTCTCAATGCTTATTTCGTTCCTTCTCTTGGCATGCCGGGTTTCATGGGCGATATGAGAAACAGAGCCCATCGTTTCTTCGCCTCCAACCCAATCCTTGAGTATCCGATTGCTAAGGGTTGTCTTACCGGCATTGGGGGGACCGTAAATTCCTATGCATGCTCCTTTTTTCTTGAACAGCTTATTGAACATTTTTGAAAAGCTTACCTTAAATCGTTCTAACATATTCATAGCTTCCCTCCTTTGGGAAAAGCATAGCATCTAAGGATTTCTCGGATTGTTTTCCTTTATGGGTTGATATTTATATTAAATTTCTAATCTAATGATCCATATATATAAGTAACTTCTATTGTTGTACTGAGGGAATAGGGGAAATTGCAGAAATCTTTTTTCTTTCCCGGTTGTATCTAGGAATGAATGGAAATTTCAGGTTCTTTCTACAGCAAAATAGAAAGTGCCTCCTTTGAAATAACACCAGAATATAAATAAATTGCTTTTCATCGCCGGATTCCCTCACCACATTAATCAAAAGCTTCCTATCAAGAAGACTTAAAGTTCTCCCGAACTCTTTTTATTTGTATTTAAGTTTTATATATGCACTGATGTTCTGCACTTTCCTTTATATTTTTTCCTATTTTTATTCATTCAATCTTAAAAATATAAATCATTTTTATTAGAGCAGATTCTGATATACCTCTCACTTAGTTTCAGAACATTAAAAGGTAACTTATTCTCTCGAATTTAAGACCTTAGCTATATATCTAATTTTTTTATTGCTTTTGGGACATTTTACTTGAGAAAAGATATTATATTACTTTTTTGTTTCAGAGCTTTGCATTTCAGGATACTTAGATTCTCTGAAGAAACGCAGTAAAAAATATTAAAGAATAGCGCATTTTGAGCATGATGATATTTGAAGGGCATGCCTGCGCTTCGGGAGCAGGAACCATTATCGCAGCATTTGCTACCTGGAAAGGTGCAGCATTTGGAACTGGCTTAAAAACATATTCCGAGGTAAAACTTTCAGATTGCGAGCGAAAAATCCGTGGCTCAATTGAAGGAATGCCTGAAGGAGATACCTTTCTTATTGAAAGGTGCGTTGAGCTTGTGCTTGAACACTTCGAGCTTGAACTTGGAGGCACGATTAAAACAAGCAGCAATATTCCTCTTGCAGGTGGACTCAAGAGTAGCAGTGCAGCTGCCAATGCAACTGTACTGGCAACCTTAAATGCTATTGAAGAATCAATGCCTCCTCTTGATATTGTAAAGCTTGGAGTAAGAGCTGCAAGAGAAGCAAAAGTAACCATAACAGGGTCTTTTGATGACGCTTGTGCTTCTTTTTTCGGCGGAGTTGTGATCACTGATAACCGGGAATTGAAACTGCTCAAAAGAGAAGAGTATAATTCAAAAGTACTTATTTTTGCGCCGGATAGAAAAGTGTTCAGTTCACAAACAAACGTTAAACGTTCGAAACTCATCGCTCCATATGTGGATATAGCATATGAACTTTCACTCGCAGGAGAGTATGAAAAAGCAATGACTTTAAACGGCTTCCTCTACTGCGCCGCTCTTGGCTTTGATACTGAATGTATTCTTCGAGCCCTGGAATGTGGAGTGAAAGGGGTAAGTCTATCCGGGTCGGGACCGGCATATGTTGCTCTCGTCAAAGAAAACCAGATCGAAGAACTTAGGGCAGCCTGGGAAAACTGTGGAATGGAAGGCAGGATTATAGAAACCTCTATAAACAACAGAGATGCAATATCTTTACAAAACGAGGGGTTCACTTGAGCGAACTTGAGGCTGTCCGCAAAGAAATTGAAGAAATTGATTGGGAAATTCTTTCCCTCATTGATAGAAGAGTAAATCTGGCTGAAAGGGTACTTGAATCAAAAAGAATAAATGGAACTTCGATAAATGACCAGAAGCAAAATGAGGTTGTAATTAATAGAGCTTTAAATACTGCAACCGAGCTCAATCTTGATCTGGGATCCATAAAGGCTATTTTTGAGATTCTTATCAGGATGAGTATTGAACGCCAGAATGAGTTGAGTGGAAAGGGAAGCCTGCCCTGACTGCTTAGGAGAAGCTAAAAAATGGTTGATATCTCAGTAATTATGGGTTCCGAATCTGATAGACCTATCGCCAATCGTGCGATATCCGTACTTGAAAAGAGTAAGTATACTTACGAAGTGAGGGTTATTTCAGCTCACAGGAATCCTGAAGAACTGGACAATTACATTTCAAACACTGATGCAAAAGTCTTTATTACAATTGCAGGTTTATCTGCAGCCCTTCCAGGGGTTGTAGCGTCCAAGACAAGAAGACCTGTAGTAGGAGTCCCTGTAAGCGCTAAACTTGGTGGACTTGATGCCCTGCTCTCCATCGCCCAGATGCCTCCAGGAGTACCAGTCGGAAGCGTAGGGATCGATAATGGAGCAAACGGTGCACACCTTGCCATGAGAATTCTGGATTTGATTGACACAGATAAACCCTGAGAATCCTGTTAAAAGTTAAAAACCTTTCTTTCATACATAAAATAATAAATTC